>CADAHD010000046.1 GCA_902787595.1 uncultured Lachnospiraceae bacterium | reverse complement strand
CATCCATAAAAACATCATCATAGTCACCAGCGCTATGGTGTCAAAGAAACGATCCAGGAGTATGATGACCACGCCTTTTAAGAGGCTCTTTAATTCGGCGCCGCAGCAGTAGATGCGGAAGAATTCGCCCAGTTTCCAGGGCAGGATCACGCTTACCGGAGTCACTTTGCAGTATAATTTCATGCAGGTGGAACGCCTGATATCCGTGCCGTAGAGCGCCAGATACAGACGGATGGCCTTTACCGAATGCACCAGCAGCACGGTGACTATGACCACGCCCAGGCTGCCGCTTTGCAAAAGACCTGGCAGATCCCCCGGGAGCACATAGCTGTACACAAAGAACAGCGCCGAAAAAAGCAGCACGGCAAGGTTTATCAGATTGTAGATAAGCCTGTTTTTCTTTTTCATCCCTGATAGATATCCTCGACTATGACGTCTGCGGTATAATCCTCCACAGCTTCATCACGATGTTCTGCTTCGATGAAATTCTTTTTATTGAGCATATAGGAAGCCAGAAGCTTAAGCACGGTAACAGCCTGGTTTACCATCTTTACATTGGATACCTGATCGTCTTCCCTCCAGCAGATGGGGAAGAAACGTATGCTGTGTCTGTAATATGCGGAGCCCAGTATCATGCAGTAGTTGAACATCAGGTTATCCTTGTATTTTAGATAAAACTTATCCTTCAGCATCGCCGTGCTGTACATGTTAAGTCCCGAGCCCAGGTCGAGCACGCGCATGCCGGTGCCGACGGAGAAGAGTATGTTATATACCACGTTTCCGAAAGTGCGGAAAGCGGAATAGCCCTTGAGTTTTGAACCGTTCATAAAACGGGCGCCCAGCAGGCAGTCGTATTTTCTGTGGATGCCGCGTTTAAGATAGGGGATCAGATCCTCTATGCTGCCCTGGTCATCGCCGTGAAGCATTATAACATAGTCGAAGCCGTTTTTTACCGCATAGTTAAAAGCCAGCTTCTGCGAGCCGCCCAGGCCGTAGTTCTGCGTGTTGCGCAGCAGTTTGACGGAGGTGGGGATATTGTGATCGTTAAGATATTCCGCCACGACCTGTTCACCGTTATCGGTGCTCTGGTTATTGAGTATGATGATCTCCTGTATATAAGAACATACCTCTTCGTTAAACTGTCCCAGCACCCTGCTTATCTGTTTTTCGCAATTGTACATGGGAATGAACAAAAGTATCCTGTCCTTCATTACTGTACCTCCCGTAATCTGAGTAATCGATATTCCTTTATCGGAGAAAGAGCTGTATCTTCCCCGTAATATTGCATGCTTATATTTATGCCCTCATGTGAATTTAGAAGCCAGCCGGCCCCGCAGCCAAGCGGTATCAGCAGCCTGCCCTGACCAAAGTCGCAGTTAAGATAATGGGGATTTCCCGCATCGTCGTTCCAGGAAATGCGCACGGTCTTTCCGGGATTATGGTCTCTCTTCATAAGCGCCGTGGCAAAGGCCGAAGTATCATCCTGCACAGCGTCAAAGATGTGGTCTATCAGTATATTATCGTAGCTTCCGTCCGAATTATCAAATTCTACATAAAGGAAGTCTGCATCGTTGCCGTTAAGCGCGTTATCAAAACTTAAGGATATCTGGGCTGTATCTTCTGCCGCCTCGGCGTGAAGCTGCACATTCGGAGCGGTGAATATGCTCTCAAGGCTTGCCATCGAAAGCCCCCAGGATGAAGCGGTGCGTCCCAGCTCTCTTTCTTCGGGGGCCAGCTTTGCGGTCTTATTTGCCTTTAAGGCTTCTTCTGCTCCGTCTGCAGCGGGATAGAATTTCCTGTTTTCCTCCGACCAGCTGTATTCGCCGGAGGTCATAAGCCAGTGATACAGATAGTAGTATGCAAAGGAATCTATGCCGGAGACTATGGTGTGGTTCTTTCTGAGTATGTCTACGGTCTCCTCTGCCGCGCTGTAGCCGCGGATGGTCATGGATTCCATGACGGATCCGCCTTTGATATTATACAGATAAAAGTATCCGAAGTCTCCCAGGCCCAGGAAACTTTTTGCGCTGTCGAGGCCCGCATCGTTTGCGCGGCGGCTTAAAAGTTTTGAATAGGTATTTTCCTGCACATATACGGGACCCAGTCTGGGGACCTCTGCGTCGTTAACGGCTATATAGGAATCCGGCACTTTATAGGAAGCGGAGAGCTTATCGTTTCCGTCTATGTTCTGAACGGCTTCGCCCATTACCGCTGATACCAGAAATACTGCAAAGGCCGACAGGATATAACGCAGCAGCGTATTGCCTGCGTATCTCCAGGCGATCACCAGAAACATTACGGCGGCGGCAAATATCAGACCGGCGCTCCTTGCGTAGATATCATAGACATCCATGCGCACCAGGGTATAACTGAAGGCGACGATCATCGCTATGCCTGTTGAGGCGCTTATGGCGGCGGCTTCGGGATCGGCTATGCGCAGCTTTTTATCCGCGATCCGTATATTGCCCAGTTTCATGCACAGCACAAAGGATACCCATACGATGCTTACGGGGATCAGAAAACTGAAAAGATCATACAGGAAGAGGCGCAGGCCGGTGTTATTGAGCGAAGCTAAAAAGCTATCCGGCATGCCCTGTCCGAAACGCGAAAGCCCGTCCGCGAAGATGGTCTGGGAACTCATGGCCAGCATATGCTTAAGCGTGCCCATAAGCAGCGGTATGCAAAGGATGGCCGGTACCAGACAGGCGGCCAGGCAGGCCCAGAAGGCGGGCTTTTTGATATCATTTTTAAGATCGGACTTAAGGTAGCCCCAAAGCTGCCACAAAAGCAGGGGCATAAAGCCTATGCAGACAGCGGCGCCAAAGAGCGGATAATAAAGCCCCTGTATCAGGCTGGATAAAAACCAGGCCACGATCCACAGGCCTTTCTTTTTGATCAGCTCCGGCCATGATAAAAGGAGCATTACCGGAAGTATCAGCGCAATGCGGTTGTATCGCAGCACGGGAAACAGCAGTACTATCAGAAGGACCCTGCTGCTTTTGATATGCCGCATGGCGATAAAGATCAGCAGAGCCGATATGCACAGATAAAAAAGGTTTTCCGTAACATTGTAATTGGAGTAAAAGCCGCCGCCAAAGACATAGAGGAAGGCGCCCTGGATCACGGAATAGAGGCCCGATACAGGGATGAATTCGGCGAAGGGCTTCTGTCCCAGTTCAAATATCTGTGAAAAGGCGATGATATTTTCGAAAGGATGATGCAGGTCCGAAGAGATGATGGCTCCCAGCCCCGAATAGGAATTGAAGTTCATGATGCACAGGAGACTGCCAAAGGAGATAAGCTCATCCACCCCGCAGCTTTCCCTGCGACATTTGATGTGTTTGAGCAGGGCTGTCAGTTCAAAGCATATGATCAGTGCCCATACGGGAAGCGATACGCGCCTGCTGACGCCTATAACAGCGCTGCCTTCGGCCGTGGCATAAGATGATGAAAGGAATACCAGCAGCGTGAAAGGAATAAACAGCTGTAAATAGGGGATGGCAGCCAGGAAAACATCTTTTTTGCTTTTAAAAGAGGCCAAAAGCAGTATGCCCGTGAGTATAAAGGCAAGGACGGTGATCTCTCCGATATTGGTATCATGCTTCCAGCCAAGGAGCAGCAGGAGGCGGTATGCTCCGCAAAGAGCGTAGATCGTAAAGACAAAGCTGATCATCGCGGAAGCGGAATAAGCGCAGGAGCTGATGTAGAGCAGCGCCCACAGCGCCGTCAGCGAAAAGAGCACGGGACTTAACCCACCATAGACAAGGTAGGAAACGCCCGTTGCGCATATCAGCATAAGACCCAGGACATTCATGGATCTGTCCGCACCCGGGGCTTTTTTATATTCGTGTTTGCGGTTATAAAAAAGGTAAAAGAAAAAGACGGCGAAAGAACCGGCCACGGAGAGGATATAGACCATATCCCGTTCTGCCGATTTGTTGCTCCCTTCCGCAGAGGTCAGCTCATGTACCGCATCGGTAAATACCTGTGGTGTATTACCGAAAGCGGCAAGCCAGAAATAGATAAAAACCGCGCCGGCAATAAATAAAAGCGCTAAAAAAAGCGGCTGTATATCATGATCGTTTTTACGTGTCATTTAAGCGTTTTCCTTTTGTCATCTTAAGCGATGATCTATGCCGTTTCGGAGAAAGCCTTCCGTATATCTTAAGCCGGAACACGGGCGTTTTTATCCCCGGAACGATACCTTTGAAATTTTGACATTATATTAGTAAAAAGTCAATACTGCACAGATGTGAGCTTTCACTATTGTATGCAAAAAAGCTTAATATGTGGTATAATAAATCGGATTTTTAGATGGAAAGGGTTTATAGTCTGAATATGGCCGGAAAAAAGATACTGTTCATATCCGAGACAGTGGTGATCCCCATAGAGAGGGGAAACCGCAAAAGAGTATATAATATAATAAATATGGCCAAAGAGGCCGGCTGTGAGGTGGATTATCTCTATCTGCACACCTATTCGAATGAAGATCCCGCCGAAACAAAGGCCTGGATAGGGGAAGAGCATTTCCATGTGATCGAGAACAAAAAGAGAAGCTTTCCGGTGTTCTGCAAACGCAAAGTTCGTAAAGTGCTTGAGATCCTGCATATCCCGGGGCTTTTTAAATATTTCTCCATAGACGAAAAGATCGATCCCGCCATTGACGGCATCATGAGAGATTTCTTTAAAGAACACCATTATGATGTGGTCTGGGTGGAATATATCTTTAATTCCCGACCTCTGCTTTCTGCGCCGGAGGGCGTTATAAAGGTTATCGATACACATAACGCCTTTACCTTTAAGCGCCAGATGTACGAAGCCGTGGGCTATAAGAACTATGAATTTGCCGTAACAAAGGATGAAGAAGCCAAAGCTTTAGCCCGCGCGGACTGGGTCGTGGCCATACAGGAAGAGGAAGCGGACTTTTTCCGGACTATAGCGCCTTCTTCCACAAAGGTATGCACCATAGGCGAGAACATGCCTCTTAAGGAGGCCGGCGTGGCAGCCAATAAGAACATCCTTTTTATAGGCAGTTTTTATGTGGTGAACAGGGAAGGCATAAAGCATTTTACCGAGAATATACTGCCCATACTTAAGAAAAAGGGAGCAGAATACAATTTCCAGATAGCCGGCACTATCTGCAAACATATACCCGACAGCCCCGAATACGAGAAGCTGGGCGTGGTGGATGATGTGGGCGACGCCTACAGGAACGCCAGGGTGGTGATAAATCCCGTGCGCTACGGAACGGGGCTCAATATCAAGACCATAGAGGCCCTAAGCTATACCAAGCCTCTGGTAACGCATGAGATAGGCGTGCGCGGCCTGCGTTCGGATTTCCCGATCGCAAAGGTTGCGGATGATGATGAAGCTTTTGCCGACGCCATCATCGAGCTGCTTGAAGATGATGAAAAAGCCCTGGAGCTTTCGCGGAACGCGGAGCGTTTTATGAAAGAATATCAGAAGAAGAATGTTGAGGCATTTAACGCCATAGTAAGCGAATAAAGGATTAAGAGGTAGCTGCAGGATGGATAAATACGATCCGCTTGTAAATTCAGGAGATCATGCAAGGCTTAAAAGGGCCATGTCCGGGGCGCTCAGGGGAGAGAAACTCTGCGTGGCGTTTATAGGCGGCTCGATCACCGAGGGATATTCTTCCACTTCCCATGATAAATGTTATGCAAAACGCATACATGACTGGTGGGTCAGGACCTTTCCGGACAGCGGGATAAGCTATCTCAATGCCGGGATAGGAGGCACTGGATCCGACTACGGCTGCGCCAGGGTGGAGAGGGATGTGCTCTCTCACAAGCCGGATGTGGTATTTGTGGATTTTACGGTGAACGATCCGGCAGACGATCATTACATAGAGACTTACGAAGGTCTTATAAGACACTTGCTTTTGAGTCCCTCACAGCCTGCCGTTGTGCTGCTGCACTTTGTCCAGTACGACAGCGGCATATCCGCGCAGCAGCAGCATCTTAAGATCGGCAGACATTACGGTCTGCCCTGCATAAGCTGCGTAAACAGCATGTATGCGAAGCTTAAGGACGGACTGCTTACAGCAGCGGATTTTACGCAGGACATGCTGCATCCCAACGACAAAGGCCATGGGATGATAGCGGATATGGTGACGGATTTTCTCTCTGCTGTATTGGAAGAGGAGGAGACCGCGGCGGCAGCGCCTGTCCCTTCTCCGCTTTCTGCCAATGCCTGGGAGGCGGCAGAGCTTCTGCAGCATAAGGATATTGATGCACAGTTAAAGGGCTTTGAGAAAGATACAAAGGAACCCGAATATCCGGCCGATCATTTCCGCGGAGGCTGGAGCGGCAAAAAAGCCGGGGATGAGATAGTATTTAAGATAAACTGCAGTGAGGCGGCGGTACAGTTCAGGCGCACGATAAGACGCCCGGCGCCCATAGCCGTGGCGATAGTGGATGGCGATGAAGAGAACGCCGTAATCCTGGATTCCAATTTTGATCAGGACTGGGGCGATTGTCTTTCGGTGGTCAATGTGCTTCATCACGGCAGGGTCGTGACGGATCAGACCTGCAGGGATCTAAGTCCCGCCCGTTATGAGAATGCTGCGAATGCTCTTGCAAAGCATAAGGATGTGACGCCTGTGGCCGCAGAGCATGAGCTTAAGATACGCATCATAGGCGCACCGGATGAGCTGGGATGGAAGATGGGCGAAACGTCCACGGGAGGTCCCGCCTGGCTTAAGTCTGAGAGCAAAGACGGAGCAGCTTCTTTTGATCTGCTTGCGGTTTTTATTTCGTCGCCGGCGTAAGATATGATGTATGACAGGAGTTAGTACTTGGCAGTGAAAGGAAAGAAAAAAATACCCGTATGGGCCAAACTGGATAATACGGCGCTCCTATTTCCCGTGATAAGCACCGACGGCATGACCAGCGTTTATCGTGAGAGCGTATCCCTTACGGAGGATGTAAACGGTGAGCTTCTGCAGCAGGCGCTGGAAAAGGTGCTTGCGCAGTTCCTTATATTCCGCATGCGTCTGCGCATGGGACTGTTCTGGTATTATTTTGAAGAAAACGACCGCCCGGTCCCCAAAGTAAGAGAAGAAGAATTATATCCCGGGGCATATATCAACAAGAGCCGCAACAATCATTATATGTTCCGTGTCACCTATTATAAAAAGCGCATAAATCTGGAAGTATTCCATGCATTGACCGACGGCTACGGCGGACTGGTGTTCTTAAAAGAGCTGGCATATCAGTATCTGAGGCTGGCGCATCCCGAAGAATATGCGGGCGAAAAAGACAGGATAAGCTCCGGCATATTTATGGATATGGAAGACAGCTACCTTAAGAATTATAAGAAGGGCGCCAGCCATGATACGGCGTACGGATCAAAAAAGGCGCTTGTCATCAAGGGCGAAAGGCGGCCCAAAGGCGAGCTGAATGTCATACACGGCTACTTTAAGGTCGATGAGCTGAAGGCGGCTGCAAAGAAGTACGGTCTTACCATAAACCAGTATCTTGTGGGTAATTATGTGTATTCCATCTATAAGGAATATTTAAAAGGCGGCACGTCCAAACTGCCTGTCAGCTGCTGCGTGCCCGTGGATCTGCGCAGCCGTTATGAATCGCATACCATGAAGAATTTCTTTGTGATCATAGCGTCGAAATTTATGCCCACAAAGGACAGCTACAGCCGCGAGGAAGTGCTTAAGATAGCGGCGGACAGCTTAAGGGAACAGATGGATCCGAAGAATCTGGACAATATACTGTCCTATAATGTTTCCAATGAGCAGAACCGTTTCCTGCGGCCCATCCCTGTTTTCATTAAAAATATCGCGATCAAATATGTATATATGTTATCGGCTGATACAGCCACATCTACCATGACAAATGTGGGAAATGTGGAGGTAAAGGAGCCGTATAAGAAGTATATTGAGCATTTTTATGCCATGCTCTCGATGAGCCGCGGACAGAATATCAAGGCGGCCATAGTTTCTTATAACGGCACGCTTGTAGTTACTTTTACCAGCTGTCTGACGGATGTTTCGATACAGAAGAGATTTTTCCAGTCCATAGCGAAGGACGGAGTAGAGGCTGCGCTGGAGACAAACGAGTATCTCGGAGCTCCGGAGTCCGAAAAGAAAGAAGACGATGCAGCGCCGGAAGAGGGGAAGGAGGAAGAAGATGGTCAGATGCCCCCAGTGTAACATAAGCCTTCTTCAGGATTACGAAACCTGTCCTTTGTGCCATTGCGTTACCGAGGAAATGGATGAAGAACAGCAGAACTTAACACGCATGCGTTACGGCAGCGGAGCGCCTTATCCGAATGCGCAGCGCCGTCAGAGACTGGTGCGTTTCTGGCTGCGCCTGATACTTTTTACCTTTATCGGCAGCGAGGCGATACTGATAGTCATAAATCATTACACCACGCCCACTGTGTACTGGTCGGCCATAACCGGAGCGGCTTTTGTATACGGATATCTTTTCCTTCTGTACTGGGTAAGCCATGATTCGGGCTTTGCGCTAAAGGTGTGGCTGCAGATGTTCACATCCATGATAATACTGTATCTGATAGACCGGTATACGGGAAATTACGGCTGGGCGCTTCAATGGGCCATTCCCGGAGTTATACTTTTCGGCGATGGCATAGTATTCTTTCTGATGATGCTCAACCGCAGCCGCTGGTGGAGCTATACCCTGCTGCTGCTGTTTCTGGGAGTATGCAGCGTGATAATAATAATCTGGGATATAGCGGCAAAGGAGAGCAGCCTGATACTGCCGATAATATGCGTCGTCGTATCGGGACTTTATTTCCTGGGAACCCTGTTTTTGGGTGAGCGTTCGGTGAAGAGAGAGTTAAAAAGAAGATTTCATGTATAAAGATCCTTCGCTGACGCTCAGGATGACACCCACCTGTCATTCTGAGGAGCGTAGCGACGAAGAATCTTTTCACAGTTATAGGGGATTACGATTATGGAGGAGACCGTCAGCCGCCGCGGACAGACAGCCCGGCGCATCGTAAATGCAGCCAATCATCTGCCTTTGATAGGACCGCTGCGCCAGAGCGGGAATCTGCAGAATATAAAGAGCGACCTGGAGCCTGAATGGCGCTGCCCGGAGCATCTGCGCCGTACCATCATCGATATGGAGGATTTTACCATGGAGATGATAAGCCCGGCGGATCAGTATTCTCCGATGTATGAGAGGCGCGTGATACTGCAGCTTCATGGCGGCGGCTATTACGGGCGCATTCACAATACTTACCGCGATGCTGCGGCCATGTATGTAGAGGCGGGGGAAGGAGCCGACGTGCTCTCGCCCGATTACCGCGTGGCCCCGGAGCATCCCTATCCCGCAGCCCTTGAGGATGCAACGGAAGCATACCGCTGGCTGCTGGAACATGATTACAGGCCCGAACATATAGTGGTGGCAGGCGACAGCGCGGGCGGAGGGCTTTCACTTGCGCTGGGACTTTATCTTAAGGATCACGGCATGCCCATGCCGGGTGGTTTTATCACCATGAGCGCCTGGACTGATCTGACCAAGAGCGGTGATTCCTATCAGGAAAAATACGATGCGGATCCTGTGTTCGGAGGCAGCCGCAAGACTCTGGTATATAAGGAAGGCTATTATGCGGACCACGATCCCATGGATCCCTATATATCACCGGTGAACGGGGATTACCGCGGCTTCCCGCCAATGCTTTTGCAGGTGGGGGAGATGGAGATGCTTCTGGATGATACCCTCTCCGTGGGAGCTAAGGCCCATTATGCCGGACTGCGCGTAAAGGTTCATGTATATCCGGGAATGTGGCATATCTTCCAGATGGGCTTTAATCTTTATCCCGAGGCTACGGAAGCCTGGAAGGAGATAGGGCGCTTTTTGCACATAGTATGGGAATTATAGAGTTAGTTTTGTAAAACTATATTCTCTATGATAGAATATCACTTAATATCTAAATGAAAGGACATAGGCTAATGAAAGAACTAATGCTAGGCAACAAGGCTTTTGCCCGCGGACTCTATGAGGCAGGCTGCTGCTTTGTATCAAGCTACCCCGGTACGCCCAGTACCGAGATCACAGAGGAAGCGGTAAAATATGATGATATATACTGCGAATGGGCTCCCAATGAGAAAGTGGCCATGGAGGCTGCTTTCGGAGCATCCTTGGCAGGCAGGAGGGTATTCTGCGGCATGAAGCACGTAGGTCTCAATGTGGCTGCGGATCCCTTATATACCATGGCTTACACCGGAGTGAACGGCGGCGTGATAATCGGCGTGGCTGACGATCCCGGAATGCATTCTTCACAGAATGAGCAGGATTCCAGACATCATGCGATAGCTGCAAAGGTGCCCATGCTGGAGCCTTCGGATTCGGCAGAGAGCCTTGAATTCGTAAAGATCGCTTATGAGTTATCCGAGGAGTACGACACTCCCGTGATCATAAAGATGTGCACCAGAGTGGCGCATTCACAGTCGGTGGTAGAGACCTCCGAGCGCGTTGTTCCCGAAAGAAAGGCTTATGAGAAGAACATTCCCAAATATGTCATGATGCCGGGCAACGCCATCAAGCGTCATCCTTTTGTAGAGGAGCGCACCAGAAAGCTGACCGCCTGGGCGGAGAGCGCAAAGATAAACCGCGTGGAAAAGGGCGGCAGGGAACTGGGCATCATCACTTCTTCCACCAGCTATCAGTATGTGAAGGAGATCTTCGGAGACAGCGTATCCGTGCTCAAACTGGGTATGGTAAATCCCCTGCCCGTACAGCTTATAAAGGATTTCGCAGCATCCGTTGACCGTCTGGTAGTAGTTGAAGAGCTTGATCCCATCATCGAGAACCACTGCAAAGCTCTGGGACTTAAGGTA
>CADAHD010000045.1 GCA_902787595.1 uncultured Lachnospiraceae bacterium | reverse complement strand
TGATATGCGTATATCACAGCATGCCGTCCATGTGCGAATCCGGAAGCTTTGTCAATAAGAGCCTTCACCGTTTTATCGGAAACGGCGCGGATAAGTATGTATGCGTGTCGCGCATGGCGGCAGCGGATATGGCCGCGAGCTTTGGCGTAAAAAAGAAAAAGCTGCAGTGCATATATAATTTTGCGGATCTGGAAAAGACTAAGAGTCTCAGAATGGAGGAGCTGCCTTCGGAGGCTGCCGGATTCTACAGCAGGCATAAAAAGATACTGATAACCGTGGGACGGCTTACGCATATGAAGGCGCAGGACAGGCTTATAAGGGTGCTTCAGGATCTGAGGGCTAACGGTAAAAATGTCGGGCTGGTGATACTGGGAGAAGGTGATGAGCGGCAGGCATTGGAAGAACTGGCTTCCGATCTGGGGCTTAGAGGGAATATCTATATGCCCGGAGAGGTAGGCAATCCGTTTCCTTACATGGCTGCTGCATCGGTGTTTGCTCTGGTATCGGATTTTGAAGGACTGCCAATGGTGCTTATAGAGGCTGCTGCCTGCGGCCTTCCGATAGTTTCCGTGGATATACCTTCCGGACCAAGAGAGGTACTGGCCCCGGATACCGATATATATAAAAAGACTGAGGGCGATATCGAATATGCCAAGTATGGTCTGCTGGTTCCCTCCTGTGCAAATGAAGAACGCCGCGGGGGCTTAAGCCCCAAGGAAAAGCTTTTGGAGGAAGGGATAAGCAGGCTGATGTTTGACGAGGTTTTCAGACAGAAATATCTGAGCCTGGCTGAGGAGTGCGTGGAACGCTTTTCTGCCGAAAAGATAATAGGGCAGTGGCGTGAACTGATAGAGGAAGATAAGAAATGAGCCGTGTACTTGTGATCCCGGATGTCCACTTAAAAACGCAGATGTTTGATCTGGCGGAGAGCGTGGACAAAGGAAAATATGATAATATAGTCTGCCTTGGTGATTATGTGGATGACTGGGGCAAGGGAAATGATAAAGAGCTTTATGAGAAAACGCTGGATCGTGTGGCAGAATTTGCCGCAAAGCATAAGGAAGCTTTTTTATGCTACGGAAATCACGATATCAGCTATCTTTATATGTTCTTTGAGAGCGGCTTTTCGCTGCATATGATGTCCACCGTGCAGAAGGGGATTGAGCGCATAAAGGAGGCAGCGGGAGAGCGCCTGGCTGTTATTCACCGTATTGATGATACGCTTTTTTCGCATGCCGGACTCAGCAGATACTTTGTCGATACGCTTATCCCGTCCTATGCGGATGAGTTTGTGGATCCGCTTGATATGGATGCGGTGACAGCCTGCGTAAACCGTATGGTGGACGATGTGAACGGAGCGGAGTATCTGTGGAATGATGCATCACCCATATGGCTGCGTTTCCAGCATGGTTATAATTGTCTGTTCAAACAGGATAAATATTTTCAGGTTGTGGGGCATACCCCGGTGGAAGAAGCGTTTCAGCGGGATAACAGCCTTTCGGTAGATAATTTCTCAACTTATTCAGACGGCACAGCTTTCGGCAATGCGCGGCTGGTTATCGTGGATACCGTAAGCCATGCGTGGGAGTACGCGACTTAAAGCCGTAAGCGAAATTGACTGCCGTTTCCGATCTGCAGCCGCGGCATATGCAATGCAGAGCGGGCTGTCATGATAAGCGGATCGGACATATGCTTTAACAGGAGGATGATAATGGGAGCAACAGATAAAACCAATGTAATGAGAATACTCGATCAGAAAAAGATACAATACGAGGCGCATTTTTATGAGCCGGATGCTGCGATGAGCGGTGAAGAGATAGCGGCCATACTTAATGAGGATCCCGAACATGTTTTTAAGACTCTGGTGACCCAGGGGAAGAGCGGAACATACTTTGTATTTGTGGTTCCGGTCAAAGAAGAGCTGGATCTTAAGAAAGCGGCAAAGGCGGCAGGGGAAAAGGCGATAGCCATGATCAAACAGAAGGAACTGCTGCCGCTGACCGGTTATGTTCATGGGGGCTGTTCGCCTGTAGGCATGAAAAAACCCTTTAAAACATTTGTGCATGAGAGCGCGTCGGCTTTTGAAAAAATATTTGTAAGCGCAGGAAAGGTAGGCGCTCAGATAGAATTATCACCGCAGGATCTGATAAAGACCGTAGGCTGCGGGTTTGCAGATATCGTTTAAAAAAGCCGGAAGGGTTGGAGAAATCCGGATAAAGGTCTATAATCATATCAACGGAGGTATAACAAAATGAATGTATGCTTACTTAATGATTCCTTCCCGCCGGTTATCGACGGAGTTGCAAATGTAGTAATGAATTACGGAAGGATAATGACGGAAACCCTGGGCGCAAATGTACTGGTAGGCACGCCGCGTTACCCGGATACGGATTATGATCATTATCCTTATAAGGTGGTGGCTTATCCCAGCATGGATACCACCGGTTTTATTTCCGGTTACCGTACCGGCAATCCCCTTGCCATGAAGGAGATCGGGGAGATGGCTACATTTAAGCCGGATATAATCCACAGCCACTGCCCCGCGGCATCTACTATCATGGCCAGGATACTGCAGAATGAGACCGGGGCTCCGATAGTATTTACTTACCACACCAAATTCGATGTGGATATAACCAGGGCCGTCGGCGAAGGTTTTATCCAGAAGGAAACCATAAAGATCATGGTGAATAATATATCGGCCTGTGATGATGTATGGGTCGTGTCGCAGGGAGCAGGGAGAGTACCGCGTGGTCAGCAACGGCGTGGATTTCCCCAAAGGAAAAGTATCACAGGATAAGATAAAGGAAGCTACAAAGGATCATGATCTGCCCGGAGGCATCCCGGTATTTCTGTTTGTAGGAAGAATGATGAAATATAAAGGACTGCCGCTGATCATAGACGCCATGAAAATGCTCTCGGATATGGGAACCGATTTCCGCATGGTATTTATAGGCGGAGGCGCCGATGCAGAGGAAATGCAGCAGAAGGTAAGGGATCTGGGCCTTTCGCTCGATATCGTGGGTGAGGATGGAAAGGTTTCGTCCATGAAAGCTGCAGACGGAGTAAAAGGAAAGATCATATTCACCGGACCCATAAGAGACAGGGAGAAGTTAAGAGCATGGAATTCCAGGGCCGACCTGTTCCTGTTCCCTTCGGTATATGACACAAACGGCATAGTGGTCAGAGAGGCAGCGGCCTGCGGTCTTGCGAGCGTGCTGATCAAAGATTCCTGCGCGGCAGAAGGCATAAGCCATAGCAGGAACGGTTATATCATCGAGGAGACCGCGCAGTCGATGGCAATGCTGCTGGCAGATGTCTGCGCCGATCCCGAATGCATGCATCAGGTTGGACAGAACGCCATGGATGAGATCTATATCTCGTGGGAACAGGCTACCCGCGATGCATACTCACGGTATAAGGAGCTGCTTGGCATGGCTAAAGACGGTACTCTGGCTAAGAGAAAGAGAGGAGCTTCGGATTTTATCCTGGAGGCAGCCGGAGAAGTGGCAAAAGTCACGGAAAAGATATTCTCCGTGCCCAGAAATATCTATGGCGGCATGATAGAGAATGTCGCGGATTTCAAAGAGATGATACCTGCGGGCGTAAAGGAGTTTGGATCCAATGCGCTGGAGCTGGGCGGGAAAGCTGCGTTAGGCATAAAGAACAGCGTAAAGAACGGGCTTAAAATAGCTGAAGAAGGCATCAGGGAAGGACTGGGAAAGAAAGGCAGCGACGAATGAGAAAGTACGACTGGTATAAGAAGATGAGCTTCTACCAGATCTGGGTAAGGAGCTTTGCGGACGGCAACGGTGACGGCATAGGCGATCTGTACGGCGTATACGATAAGCTTGAGTACGTAAAGAGCCTGGGAGTCGACGGCATTTGGTTTTCGCCGATCTATCCTTCGCCCAATGCGGATTACGGTTATGATATTTCGGATTACCGCAACATCCATCCGGATTTCGGAACGTTGGAGCAGTTTAAGCGTGTGCTGGACAAGGCACATTCACTGGGACTTAAGGTGATCATGGATCTGGTGGTGAATCATACCTCCGATGAGCATCCGTGGTTTAAGGAAAGCCGTAAGGGAAAAGACAATCCTTACAGCGATTATTATATCTGGCGCGATAAACCCAACAACTGGTACAGCCTTTTTGAAGGAAGGGCATGGGAATACGATAAACAACGCGGTCAGTATTACCTTCATATATTTGCAAAAAAGCAGCCCGATCTTAACATGGATAATCCCCGGGTAAGAGAGGAAGTAAAGGGGATCATGCGCTTCTGGCTGGACATGGGAGTAGACGGCTTCAGGGAAGATGTTATCAACTTTATTTCCAAAGTAGAGGGCCTGCCCAACGGTCTGCCTTTTTTGCCGGCGGTAAACGGCATGCCTTACTATAAGGACGGTCCGCATATCCATGAATACATGGCGGAGTTCAGAAAGGTATGCAATGAGTATGACTGCTTCCAGCTGGGCGAGGGGCCTATGACCACGGTGCAGAGCGCCCTGAAGTATCTGAGCGGTCCCACCAGATCGCTGGATATGATGTTTGGCTTTGATCATATGATGGCAGACTGTCTGTATACGGAGTACGTTCATCGTCCTTTTTCGCTGGTCAAACTCAAGAAGGCTTTTACCAAATGGCAGAAGACTCTGGAAGGGAAGGCGTGGAATGCTCTGTATCTGGAAAACCACGATCATCCCAGGATCATCAGCCGCTACGGCAGCGAAAAATACTGGCGTGAGAGTGGCACCATGCTGGCGGCCAGCTATATCTTCCAGTGCGGCACGCCTTTTATCTATCAGGGCCAGGAGATAGGAATGACCAATATACGTCTGTGGTCCATAGACCAGTATGTTGACGTATCGACAAAGAATAATTTTAACAGTTACCATCTTAAGGATGATATCAAAGACCGCTTAAAGCGTATCCATTTATCCAGCAGGGATTCATCAAGAACGCCCATGCAGTGGAGCGCCGATACCAACGGCGGTTTCTCTAAGGTAAAGCCCTGGTTTTATGTGAACCCCAACTATAAGCGCATTAACGTGGCGGCAGAAGAGAAGGATCCCGAAAGCATACTGAATTTTTATCGCAGCTGTCTTGAACTCCGCAAGAAGTCAAAGACGCTGATACTGGGCAGGTATCGTGAGTACTTCCCCAAGGATCCCAATGTATATATGTATGAGCGCAGTCTGGGAAAGGTCAGATATCTGATAGTATGCTCATTCAGCCGTCTGCCCATGCGGCTCAGGATACCCAGGTCGTATGCAGGCAGGAAAGGGCAGCTGCTGCTGTGCAACTATCCCCAGGGCCCACAGATGATGGCTGACAGGCTCAGGGACCGTCTCAAACAGGAAGTAAACCTGTTGGAATGGCAGCATGGGATGCTCCGCCCCTATGAAGCAAGGGTATACCGCTTCAGATTCTGAGAAAACGAAAACGGCTGTTTAAAATGTGTAATTAAGCACTGTATCGTAACATATGTTACTTGACGGAAACCCCTAAAAAAAGTATAATTCCAGATATGTAAATCCATTATAAGGAGGTATTTCAAATGAAGTTTGTATGTACAGTATGTGGTTATGTTGCTGAAGGCGATAATCCCCCTGCAGAGTGCCCTGTATGCCATGCACCGGCAGAGAAATTCAAAGAGCAGGCAGGCGAGAAGGTATGGGCATCCGAGCATGTAGTGGGGGTAGGCAAGGGTGCAGGTGTTCCCGAAGATATCGTAAAAGACCTGCGTTCCAATTTTGAAGGAGAATGCTCAGAAGTAGGTATGTATCTTGCAATGGCAAGAGTAGCATTCCGTGAGGGTTATCCCGAGATCGGCCTGTATTACGAGAAGGCTGCTTACGAAGAAGCAGAGCATGCGGCGAAGTTTGCAGAGCTTTTAGGTGAGGTCGTTACCGATTCCACAAAGAAGAATCTCGAGATGAGAGTTGATGCCGAGAACGGCGCTACCGCAGGCAAGACCGATCTGGCAAAGAGAGCGAAAGAGCTTAATCTGGATGCTATCCATGATACCGTACACGAGATGGCAAGAGATGAAGCGCGTCACGGCAAGGCGTTCGAGGGACTGCTCAAGAGATATTTCGGGTAAGAGCTTATGGATAAAAAAGCCATTTATAAACTGAGTTACGGCCTGTTTGTGCTGACGGCAAATAAGGATGGCAGGGATAACGGCTGCATTATAAACACAGCTATCCAGGTCACCTCGGAGCCCAATATCATAAGCGTGGCTGTTAACAAAAACAATCTTACGCACGACATGATAATGGAGACTAAGAAGCTTACGGTTTCGGTGATCGCGCAGAATGCGGATTTCGAGCTGTTTAAGCGCTTTGGTTTCCAGTCGGGCAAAACGGCTGATAAGTTTGCTGGCTTTACGGATTGTAAACGCGGCGCAAACGATACGATGATAATCACAAAGGAAACCAATGCTTTCATATCTGCATGGGTACAGAAGACGGTGGATATGGGAACGCATACAGTGTTCTATGCGCAGGTAACGGATATGGAAGTGCTGAGCGATGTCCCTTCCGCTACTTACGAGTATTACCAGTCGAACATCAAGCCTAAGCCGGAGGCAGTGGGAAAAACGCCGGACGGACAGACGATCTGGCGGTGCCGCATCTGCGGCTATGAATATGTCGGAGAGGAAGTGCCCGACGATTTCATCTGCCCCATCTGCAAGCACGGAAAACAGGATTTTGAGAAAGTGGCATGACAGAACGAAGGGCAGTCACCTGTGGCTGCCCTTTATTTATCAGAGGTAACAATGACAACAGATTTAAAGCTTTTAAAACAGCTTTCAAAACAGTATCCGTCCATCGCATCTGCGTCTACGGAGATAGTGAATCTTCAATCTATTTTAAATCTTCCGGCCGGAACGGAGCATTTTCTTTCGGACCTTCACGGTGAATACGAACAATTCGATCACGTGTTAAAAAACGGATCGGGAGCCATAAGGCGCAAGATCGATGAGGGCTTTGGCAACACGCTTACGCAAAAGGATAAGCGTGAACTGGCCACATTGATCTATTATCCCGAGGAGAGACTCAATATAGTCAATGAGGAAGAGGAAAACCTTGACGACTGGTACAAGATAATGCTGCACCGGCTTGTGCAGGTGACCAAGAGGGCGGCATCAAAATATACCAGATCCAAAGTCCGCAAGGCGCTGCCCAAGGCCTTTGCCTATGTTATCGAGGAACTGATAACCGAAAAAGAAGAGATAGAAGATAAAGAACGCTATTATAATGAGATCATTCATACTATAATACGCATAGGCAGGGCAAGGGAATTTATCGTAGCTCTTTCGGAACTGATACAGAGGCTGGTGATCGATCATCATCATATTGTCGGAGATATATTTGACAGGGGACCGGGTCCTCATATTATAATGGATACACTTATGAATTATCATTCAGTGGATATACAGTGGGGAAACCACGATATAAGCTGGATGGGAGCGGCAGCTGGATCGGCGGTATGCATAGCGACCGTTCTGAGATTTTCGCTGCGTTATGGCAATCTTGATATACTTGAAGAAGGCTATGGGATAAATATGGTGCCACTGGCAAAGTTTGCCATGGAGACCTATGCCGATGATGACTGCAAGGCCTTTGCGATCAAATGCGGAGCCGGTTATGATACCAGGGATATGGCTCTGGATATGAAGATGCATAAGGCCATAACCGTATTGCAGCTTAAGCTGGAAGGACAGCTTATAAAGCGCTGTCCCTGTTTTGGAATGGAAAACAGGCTTTTGCTGGATAAGATAGATTATAAAGAAAAGACCATAACCATTGATGGCGTAAAATACCCTCTCAAGGATACATACTTCCCGACCGTGGATCCGGCGGATCCCTACGATCTTTCGCAGGAAGAGTATGTGGTGATGGGCAAGCTCAAACAGGCTTTCCTTCACAGTGAAAAACTGCAGAAGCATGTGCGTTTTCTGCTGGCAAAGGGCGGGCTGTATAAGGTTCATAACGGAAACCTTCTGTATCACGGCTGTATGCCCATGAATCCGGACGGCAGCTTTATGAGCGTAAATCTCTTTGGAAAGGAATTCAGCGGAAGGGCTTTGTATGATGAGCTGGAATCGTATGTGCGCAAAGGCTTTTATGCCACGGAGGATCGAGAGGGGAAGCGCCGCGGGCAGGATGTCATGTGGTATATCTGGGCCGGCCCGGGTTCACCGGTATTCGGCAAGGATAAAATGGCTACTTTTGAGTCTTATTTCATAAAGGATAAGGCTGCGGCAGAAGAAAAGAAAAACAGCTACTACAAACTTTATGAAAAAGAGGATATACTGGATAAGATACTTGCGGAATTCGGGCTGACCGAAAGCGGAGCGCATATCATAAACGGACACGTGCCTGTGGAGGTTAAGAAAGGCGATACGCCTTTAAAGTGCGGAGGAAAGCTGCTGGTGATCGACGGAGGCTTTTCCAAGGCATATCAGTCAAAGACAGGTATAGCGGGATATACGCTTATCGCGAATTCACACGGCATGTATCTTATGGCGCACGAGCCATTCGAATCAAAGGAAGCTGCTATAATAAAGGGTACGGATATAGTGTCGGATTCACTTACCGTGGAGCAGTACATAAAGAGACGCTTTGTGGCTGATACGGATATCGGCGCCGAGCTGAAAGAGAGCATCAAAGACCTGGAGAAACTGTTAAAAGCATACCGTGACGGTGTGTTAAAAGACCATTAGGAGGTGGGTAGAGAATGGATATACAGAATACCCTTTATGAGCAACTGGTGTACAGCAATATCATCATCGTAGTTTCCACGATCCTTCAGACGATAGGTTATATCGCGATCTTCGTCAAGGTTGGGAAAAAAGGGTGGCATGCGCTGATCCCTATCTATAACGAATACGAGCTGTCGCGTATAGCCAAAAGGGATTATGTTGGACGGGTATTGATACTTTTCCACATTCTGGCGATCCTGCTGAATTTTTCGCTGGATTATCTGCTGGCAGACGATCCGGAGATGGAGACTCTTTTGGGAAGGGTACTCTGGCTGGCCGAGATGTTTGTAAGCATCTGCGTATTCATGTTTGAACTGCGTGTATTCAACGGCCTTTGTGAAGTATTCGGAAAGAAAAAGATCTGGATAGCCATGTGGGCCTTCCTGCCGGGATTCACCTCGATCATATGGGGCTTCTCAAGGAAAACAGTACCCGTTATGTCCATTGCCGATGCAAAGGGTGTTGAAGAGAGCGGACATCATGTCGAAGCCATAGATGACGGTCTTACGGTAAATATCAAAAAACGTACGGCCTCTGAGTTCTTAAAGAGGAAAACGCTGCTTAAGGATATACATCTGGCCATACCAAGGGGCCATATGGTGCTGCTGCTGGGCGGGTCAGGCGCAGGCAAGACGACCTTCCTGAATGCGGTAACCGGCTATGAAAAGGCAGATGCCAATATATTGCTTCACGGCAGGGATATCTATAAGGAATATGACTCGATGAAGTACGATGTGGGCTTTGTGCCCCAGCAGGATCTGATGCGCGGAAACGATACCGTGCTCATGACCCTTGAAGATGCTGCTAAGTTAAGACTTCCCGAAAATGTAAAGCATCGTGATAAAAAGAAGAGGGTGCAGGAAGTGCTGGAGAGCTTCGGACTTTCGATGCTGGCAAATACCCTGGTAGATAAGCTTTCGGGCGGACAGAGAAAGCGTCTGTCCATAGCTATGGAGTTTATATGCGATCCTACCCTTTTTATCCTGGACGAGCCTGACTCGGGTCTGGACGGAGTTGTGGCAAGAGGTCTTTTTGAGAAGCTCAGGGCCATAGCCGACAGCGGAAAGATAGTTATAGTGATCACCCATACACCCGACCGTGTGGCAGATCTTTTTGATGAAGTAATAGTTCTGGCCAAAGATGTCGACCGTACCGGCCGTCTTGCATTCTACGGGCCTATAGACAAGGCTAAGGAATTCTTTGGCAAGGACAGCATGGAGCACGTGCTTCTGGCGATAAACCAGAAGGAAGAAGGCGGTGAAGGCAGGGCTAATGAGTTCGTGTCTCTTTACAACGACGAGATAAAGAGAAAGGCAGGTTGACAAAATGGCAGAGAATGTGGAAATGCAGGAAAACAAAGACCTGAAACATTCAGGACGTATGGCTCAGACCGGCATATATCTGGGCAAACTTTTCCGTATGTTTATCTTCCAGAGTGACTGGAAAGTAATGCCGATGGCAGCTGTTATAGCGGGCCTTGTATGTTTCGTGGTGGGAGGCAATCTCTTCAGGACTATGGAAGGCACGCTGCTTGGAACCTTTGCGCTGTCCTGTGTATGTATCTGGAATGGATTTTTTAACTCGATACAGGTTGTTTGCCGTGAGCGCCCCATTATAAAAAGGGAACACAGATCCGGTATGCATATCACTTCATATATACTCGCGCATATGATATATCAGGCTTTTCTGTGCGCGGGTCAGGCAGCTATTACGCTTTTTATCTGCACTGTGATGAAGGTAGCTTTTCCGGTTCATTCAAATGTCACTCCCTGGCCCATAGTGGATATAGGGATCACGCTTTTCCTTACCACCTATGCGGCGGATATGATGGCGCTGATGGTTTCATCCATAGTGCATAACACTACCACGGCTATGACTATAATGCCGTTTTTGCTGATATTCCAGCTGGTATTTTCGGGCGGATTCTTCTCCCTGCAGGGATTTGCTCTTAAGCTGACCAATATAACCGTGGCTAAATGGGGGCTTACGGCATTGTGTGCCCAGGGCGATTATAATAACCTGCCAATGGTGGCGCTGTGGAACAGCGCATTTAAGCTGAGCGGGCTGGAAGTTAAGATGGATGATCCCCAGGGGCTTCAGAATGTAGTTGAACAGGATGTACTGGGGCTTGATCCCGAGGACAGCTCCCTGCAGGAGTTAAAGCAGATACTTTTGGACGAAGGCATCGATCTTAATAAAACGCTCAGTGAAGCAGCAACCAAAAGGATCAACAAGATAATGGAAGAAAAAGGCTGGAAGCTGGAGATAAAGAGCAACAAACCTATCTGGGAGATAATGCGCTTTATTGAAACAAATGGCATGAAGGATGAACTGCTCAGAAAGAGCGCGGAGTATAACAGGAATCCGAGTTACGACGGAGGACTGGTCAATGTACTCAGCTGCTGGCATAAACTGATAATGTTTATAGTATTATTCGCCTGTCTGTCGGTTGCTTCACTCGAGTACATCGACCGGGACAAGAGGTAGGTTAAGTTTATCGTAATAGTTATTATCAATGATAAGGCTCGCAAGTCGGGCCTTATTTTTTATCTCTTCTTCCATGAAGTTAATGTAATCGGCGCTGATATCGTCTTCGGAAAAAGGAGCGAAAGGCATGATGCTGTTGGTGGCTGCATCATACATGCATTCATCGCTTATAAAGCTTTTGCTTCCGTTGAACATCACAAACTGCGGAGAGTCGGATAATATATCTCTTCCGGCCATCAGCCTGGAATCGAAATCTATGCCGAAAAGGTTCAGAACGGTTGGTAGTATGTCTATGCTGGAACAGTACTTATCGACTGTGACCGGCTCCTTCATGGCGCCCGACCAGATGATAAGGGAATTCTCGTACTGCTCAAACTGTTTTTCCAGTTCGTGCCCGGCTATATCATCGCAGATCTCCATGTCATTATAGGGAATATGATCTGCGCTCAGCACTATCACTGTTTTATCAAGTACGCCGGCTGCGTCCAGATCTTTAAGCATCTGCGCAAGCATCAGCTCCACTTCGTATTCGCAGGCGAGATAGGCGCGGGTTTTCTCTTCATAAGGCAGATCCTGAGTAAGCTCTTTATGGCGCGCGCACATTGCATTCCCGCCCCAGTTATACTGGGCGTGGCCGCTGATGGTCATATAGTAGGCATAAAAAGGTCTGCTTAGTTCCAGATAGTCTTTGCTTTCATTCCAGAGATTTAAGTCTGACTGGGGCCATATCAGATTGCCGTTTCCCCATAATTCGCCCTTATAGCCCGTGCCGTAAGCTACCCACTTAAGGCCCATATTGGTGTGTGACTTGTTCCTGCCGTAATAATCGGCATAGTTTGCGTGGAAACCGTAGCAGTCGTAACCCAGCGCTTCCAGGCGCTTTGAGGGGGTAAAATACATATTGGTATTTACACTGCCCGAATGTTCCATGGCTATATAGCCGCCGTTTCCGGGAGGCATGCCGGTGAGAGCTGCCCATTCGCCGCCGGAAGTGCTGCCGTACCAGAGCGGAGTGTAAAAATGCTTAAAATCAAAGCCTTCGTGGGCCAGTTTATAAAGTGTGGGTGTGCGTTCTTCATCTATGATGTATTTGCACATGCCTTCCACGGTGATCCATATCAGGTTGTATCCTTCAAACATTCCGGTATATTCGTTGGTATAGGAGGGCTCCTGCGCATCAAAATACAGATGCATGTTTTTAAGCGTATTGTTATTTTCGGCTTCTGCCAGGGCGGCAAAGTCGATATCCATAACCTGGGGAAGCGGTGTAAATGAAATGTTTTCGGAGACGGTATCTTTGATGGCGTTTTCGGAAATATCCTGTGCGCCGGTGGTTACTGCTGCATCCGGTTTTGACGGGGGAATATCGTTAGAGAGGGCGTCAGCTGTATCAGAGCTGCTGTCGGAAGGCGCCGGCGCGGACACAGCCGGACGGGGGCGCGCGGATCCGCTTGCGGCAGCGATAGTGAGTCTGCCGGCATTTCCCGCGAATAATCCGTCGGATAAGCTGCTGCAGATGGCGCCTGTAGTTGCCATGCTCTCGTCCAGACCGTTCTGACCCAGGGCGCATTCAAAGGCGTTGCTGTCATTGGCTATAAGTATGATAAAAGCCACAGCTGACAGTATACAGCTCAGATATGAAGGCAGAACGGCTTTTTTACCGTCGGCTTTAAAACAGATGAGCCCTGCGCAAAGATAGACGAAGAACGGCAGCGCCAGCAACAGCAGGGTGGTGTTGTTGGCAAGGGCATTGTCATGTATCATTCCGCCGTAGTCAAAAGCCTGTCCGGCTACGGATAAGGTGGAAAAAGGCGCCCAGTAGGTTACAAACACGCTGTGGTATACCACATGTACCTGAAAAAAAAGCGTGAAAAACAGCGTGATGACAACGCCCGATATGTAACGCAGAAAATTGCCGGGGATGGCTGAATATATCATGGATATCAGACTGCCGGTAAAAAAAGCAAACAGCAGCGGATAGACGATATCACCGGTGACGGGACCGGTCACCCTTACATGAAAAACAAGCTCCTGAAAACACAGAGCCAGAGGGAAGAATAAGTATTGCAGCAAAAAGGCTGCGTTTTTTGCATTAGTGACTTTTTTCACAATGCATTATGTTAACAGAAAGCGGGATAAATTGCCAGTTTTTTTGGCGACAGTCTTTTTTTGATGTGGTTTTCATGCTATTATTTATATTATCAGGCAATGGGATTACTTAGGGGGAGCATGGATGAATTATATATATGATAAAAAGGAGAATAAAACATTCATGATAGCTGCCATTGTCCTGAGTGTATTGTTTCTTTTTTCTATCATCGTTCTTTTAATTG
>CADAHD010000044.1 GCA_902787595.1 uncultured Lachnospiraceae bacterium | reverse complement strand
GCGCTGCGGTATCTCTCAAGCAGGCCGTTCTTTTCCATCCTTCCCACAACACCGGTTGCGGTATTGAGCGGTACATGTATGTACTCTGCGATCTCGCTCATATTCACTTCGCTCTTTCTGTACAGGAGCCAGAAGATCAGGACTTCGTTCTTGGTACAATCCAGGAAGATGTTCTCCCAGATTTCCGTGGATAAGAGTTCCTTAACCTCCTCTATGTAGTTCGTGACCATGCCGAATGTCTCCTGCGACATTCCTTCCGGATAAAGATCCATATTCGCTCCCGCAATTATTTCTTCCTTCGAAGTAATTTAATTCTACACTCGAAGTATTATTTTGTCAATACTTTTTGTCCTCAGTATTTTCCTTCGATGATGAGTCTGTTTTCTTTTCGCGAATACCGCAATATATCCCTGCTGAAAAGCAGATAGGGCGTATTCATTTCATTTGTTCTGAACATGTCTTCTGCCATCTCTGTCATTTTCCGGCAAAGCTTCTTATCGTCGGCTTTAGTGTAATATACTATATCTTTTGTAGGCACGCAGATAGCCACATCATCATCAAACTCATCTGCTATGCTCCTCCAGATATCAGTCAGGTACAGACTCTCCGCTTCAAAATTCCCCCCGGCGATAATCCCCGATATCCCGGGCTCTTTTGAATCGCAGCTCTGATATTTTGTATCCCTTATAAGATTTTTAAAAGCCTTATCCTGCAGTTCCTCAACGCTGATGCCTTCGGGAAGCATATCGTAGGTCACGATAGTATACATATCGCCTGCATCCATAACGAACATCCCGATATAGCTCTCCATTATCCTGAGCATTATCACGTTATCGCCGTAATCAGATGATCCGGGAGAAGCTGCCAGAAGCTGCACGCTCTCAAGCGGCTTTTCGGACCAGTTTTTCTTAAGACGTGGATAGACCTTCTCTATGTCAAAGACCGGTTCATCACTGAAACCGTCATCAAACGGCCCGTCCCCCTCTGCATGGGTCCATTCCAGATCACAGATATCGTCGTGATCTTTTACAAAGGCTTTAACCCTCTCCAGAAAATCGATACAGTACCTGCTGTAGGAATACTGCGATATTACCCGTATCACGGGCCGCAGTCCGGGCTTCGCCTCCTGCGCCTGGCCGCTGGCCACATACCCCAGATAATCATTGATCTTATCCTGAAGCATCCTGGCATGCTGCTGCCTCGTCGACGCAGTCCATTCAATATCGTCTATGATAACAAGCACGAACTTATCATCTTCGACCATTGTGATATCTATAACTCCGCGGTCTCTTATATCCGACATAAACTTATCTCCTTTTTTATTGTCCGGTTCTGATTTTATCATAGAGCGTCTGATTCGGAAATCATTTTTTACTTGACAGCTAATTCAAATTAGCCTATACTTTAGCTAATCCAAATTAGCCACTTGTGAGGAGGATATTTATGAATACAAAAGAAAGGATACTTGATGAAGCCCTGACCCTCTTTTCGGAAAAAGGCTATGCAAATGTTTTTGTAGGTGACATCGCAGAGCGCGTGGGAATAAAAGCCCCTTCGCTTTACAAGCATTACAAAAACAAGCAGGCCATCTTTGATGCGATCATAGAAGAGATGAACAGCAGATTCTTAAAGGAAGCGGAGAGCCTCAACATAAAGGGAAATGATGCAGCCGCCGACGCGGCCATATACAAGGATATTTCCGAAGACGCTCTGGTAAAGCTTGGGCTGGATCTGTTCAGATACTATCTGCATGACGATTACACCAGACGCTTCCGCAAAATGCTCACCATCGAACAGTTCCATGACAAAGAGCTGGCAAGGACCTACCTGAAACAATATGCGGACGATCCGCTCTCCTACCAGGGCATGCTGCTGGGATTGATGGTGCAGCAAGGGGTGCTTAAGACCGATGATATCCCCATCATGACACTGCACTTCTACGCCCCCATCTATTTCCTTTTAAGCGTCTGCGATTGTGAACCGGAACGGGAGCCGGAAGCTTTAAAGACACTGGAAGACCACATAAGGATCTTTAACAAACTATACGGGAGGAAAAAGAAATGAAGATCACGGTTATAAATGCAACTGAAAAACACGGCGTTACCTACCGTTTGAAAGAAGCTTTCCTTGAGCCCTTCAAAGACAATGCAGAAATAACAGAATTCTATCTTCCTAAGGATGGACCGGGATTCTGCACAGGCTGCACGGCCTGCATATCAAAGGATCCCACGCTCTGTAAGGATGCCGCCTGCGTACAGAAGATCGAAAAAGCCCTGTTGGAAGCCGACCTGCTGGTATTCACCTCCCCTGCATATGTATTTCACACCACGGGTGCCATGAAGGCTATGCTGGATCACTTTGCTTACAGATGGATGCCCCACCGTCCCGCCGGGGAAATGTTCGGAAAACGCGCTGTGATCATAACCCAGTGCCTGGGGGCAGGTGAAACTTCTACGGCAAAGGATATAAAAGACAGTCTCTCCTGGTGGGGTATAAGCAAGATAAATGTAAGTACCTTCAAGCTGATGAGCGAAGTACGCTGGGATAAAATACCCGAAAACAAAAGAGGAAAGATGACCGGCAAATTAAAGACCCTGGCCGCATCAATGAAAAGAATAGATTACAGCCGCCCCGCCCATTCAAAGCTTTCCGTTAAGCTTAAATTCTATGCCGTACGTATGCTGCAGACATCTCTGGGAAAGGCAGATCCAGAATACACCGATTATAAATACTGGAAAGCCAACGGCTGGCTGGAAAACAAAAGGCCCTGGAAACGGTGATCCCGGGCCTCGGTGCTTATGCTTATGACTGATCGTCCTGAGTATCGATCACATCACAGTTTGATACAGTACCCTTTGCCCAGGGGCTGCCTACATCGCAGCGGCCGTGATGATAGCTTTCCTTCTTTACTCCGGTATTCAGATCCTCTGAAAAACCTACGGAAAGCCTGCTCACGCCGCTGTTCATTTTATTGTCTATCATATCGACTAATTCATTTACATCCATTTGTGTTCTCCTTTACTGAAAGATCCTTCGTCGCTGCGCTCCTCAGGATGACATTCCCTGTCATTCTGAGCGGAGCGAAGAATCTTTGACTTCAGGTATTCTATATGATCAATCTTCATCCTTACGGTACTTGCTGTAATCACGCTCGAACAATTCCTCTGTAGCCTGGGCCCACAGTTTATCCGCATCTACACGCTCGAGCAAAAGCTTCCGTACAAAGTCCTTGCTCTTGTTACGGTACTTGGGAAGTTTATTCATTGCCTGCAGATTAGCAAGCTCCGATCTCCACAGTATGGTGATCTTGCGATGATCCTTAACCCTGGGATTTACCTCCGCCTTGCGGATCTCATAAAAATCCACTCCGCCCTTATCATCAAACTCCGCAGATATTATGCCCCACCACTCAGGCACATGTTCCTTCACATGAAGCGCATGCTTTGAACCCACCACGATGATATTTCGGTCGTAATACCAGTTATAATACTTGACCTGCTTTTCAAGCCTTGCATAGGTATCTGCGTCTGATTTGATCTCAATACCGTAGATAAGCCCCGGCGTTACCATTACAACATCGGCGCGCACGCGGCCTATCACCTTTTCTTCAAGGATGCGGACCTTGCCGCAGTTCTCCTCAAGATATTCAAATAAAGGCTCTCTGATATCCTTATCACGAAGGATGAGTTTTTCTTCATTCATTTTACTTTAGCTGCAGGCTCTGATCGTTCAAGATCCTTCGCTTCCTGAGGTCGCTAAGCTCATGCTGCGGCTTTGCCTTGCTTTCGCTAACCTCCGCAGGTAGGTGCCTGCCTTTTGGCATTAGTAGGGACCCGCTTGACTCACCTTTTCATCATCTTATTCTGCTGCCGGATCTCTATATAGTTCACCAGCAGTATCAGCCCCAATATCCCGGCGGTGATAAGCAGTGCAGGGACCAGCGGCCAGGAGAAGATCATGTCGCCGTCTACATTCAGCACTCCCAGCATTATGTAGCAGAAGATAAAACTGAGCACTGCCCCGATAAGACAGGCTGTAACCGCTCCAAAGCCATGCTCTATCAGCATCATCTTTATCCGCTGGGCCGGATCCATTCCCACCACATCGTACAGCCACAGTTCTTTACGGCGTATGCGCATATCCGCCTGCAGGGTATTAAGTATCTGAGTCATGCATATCGCCAGTATAAAACTTCCCAGCAGCGTGCCGATCACCTTATAAACATTCAGCATGTTTATCGTTTCGAAGTAATCAGCTCCGTCCATCTCATAAAGATTATAATACCACAGGCCGTGGGATTCACCAAATCCCCTTATGTCTTCATCCAATATCTCCATGTCCCGGGCTATGGCCAGTTCCAATGATGACGGTATATCAATACAAAGAGCCGTCATTATATCCAGATCACGGTTAATATCAAAACCTGCGGCTGTAAGTCCTTTAGCTTCGGCTACCTTTTCTATCCTCTCCGTTATCAGTTCCATAGGCATTATCAGTCTGATATAATTGGTTTTTTCATGTTCCTTCCGGCTTAATTCCATTCTGCTTCCCGTACATACCTCTCTCCCTAATATCCCGAATATCCTGTGCTGCTGCCTCATCCCCCTCTCAAACATGGTTTTCTTCAGCGCATCCAGCACATCGAGCATTCTGATGCTGTTTTCCTTAAGATATTCCCTGCAGTCATAACCCGCATCCGCCAGCTCGTTAAGCACTTCATCCTGCAGAGGAGAAAATTCTTCATCCTCCGTGCCATTTTTTGTCAGCCTGAAAAGAACACGGACATTCTCACCATTCTCCCTTTTCCTGCTCTTTTTCTCTCTGTTCTCAAAGAATATTATCTGATCGTTATCCTGCCAGGCATCCATCCCATGTCTTTCGGACACTGCAGCGATCGCGGCACTGTATGCATCCTTTGCTTTAAACTCGCCTTCGAAGCTGACAGTCTCAATTATATCCCCCGCCTTATAATCTGTCTTTCTTTTTCCGCTCTCATCAGAAGGGCTTATATCGCACAGCAGCACTCCGCCTTCAGCGACCATACGCTCGTAATCTATATCCCCTTCCAACAGATAAGGCCTTTCTTTTTCCATATCTTCCTTTACACAGCCCAGCTCGTATATCCTCTCCAGCTCCCCGCGGTCTGCATATTCCTTAAGTCTGTCATCATAAGAATAAGCCGACAGGCTGCGAAGATTACTGCTGCATACACTTATCCAGAAGCAGTCTTTTACCCTATCGCGCCTCATAAGCGCTTCACGCAGTTTTTCATGTTTTCCTGCATCATATAAAACTGTCAGCCTGTCCCCCTCCGACATCATAAGACATTCCGTATACTCCGTATGCATGTCTCTTATCAGGCTACTGATAGTCTCTGTGTATGTATCTGTAAATGATGAAAGGCTCAGCAGAAGAAACATTGAAAAAAGCATGGCCATAAATACCGCCACTCCCTTTCCTTTTCCCCGCAGCAGGTTCTTATCCGCATAAAAGCCGGGTGCGCCAAAGATACGCTCCGCAAGGCTTTTTCTGCTTTTGCGCTTCTTTTTATCACCTCCCGTGAGCTTCCCTGCCAACAGCATTACAGCCCTGCCTACAGTAAGCTCTTTTGCCAGCACGCCATGCAGTGCCTCCAGCGGTGATACCTGCGCGCACAGCCTTGCGGGCTCAAACATCGAAAACAGGGTCACAGCTATACAAAGGACTGCAGTATAAACTGCGGCCTTCGGATAAAAACGGAAACTGAAAAATGAAGCCAGTCCAAGGCTCTTGATAAACCATGGTTCTATAAGCTTAAGCAGCCAGAATCCAAAGCCCATACCCAGGGCCGATGCAAAGATGCTCATAACAATGCCTTCCGTAAAAAGAAGCATCCTGTGCTGTCCGTCAGACATTCCCACGCAGCGCAGCAGTCCGAAATCCCTGCCCCGCTCCGTTACCGCTATCATCATGGTGTTTCTGAGTATCATCACGGAAAAACCGCCTATAAAAGCTGCTGCCAGCTCTATCAGGAATTTAACCAACGCATCACTTTCAGCTTCTCCCTGTCCGAAATATACCGCTGCAGTACTTATGACGCGCAGTTCAAAACCGTATTTTTTTCCCAGCATATCGGCACTCTTTTGCAGATTATCCGTATTTTTAAGTTTGATCTTAAAATCATAGCTCTCCCCAACCTTCAGCTGCTGTGGCAGCACCAGACGAACATCGCGGGAACTTACGCGCACTTCCTCTGCCGCCTCATCCTCCGTCAAATGCTTAAGCGCATTTATCATCTGCGGCGTATATGTTATCTCTTTATTATCATCACCGTGCGCGATATAGATCAATTCATAGGGATTTGCCTGATAGTCCGTATAAAAACTGTAATCCCAGGCAGAAAAGCCCATAGTCAAGATACAGAAGCATAATACAAATGTCAGCGCGATCCCCAGTACCGAATATGCGGTGCGCGCCTTGTTGTGTCTGATATATTTAAAAGCTAAGTGAAAATAATAGGACATGCCAACTCTCCTCTATGCGGAAAGTATAGCATATCCTTTATTTCTTAATCAAATTACAGTTTTGTAATAAAAGCTTAAACTGTTCTGTTTCCGGCTAATACCTCACGGTAATCCTCAATATTCTTCTTTAAAAGCCTGGGGATATTAAGACCATAAGGACATTTGGGAAGGCAGGCTCCGCAGCTTATGCACTTCTCTGCCTTCTGCATCTCGGCCTGCCAGTATTCGGAAAGCCAGCCCTGCGAAGGCGCACGGCGCAGCATAAGGCTCATGCGGTTGCACTGGTTGATCTGTATGCCCATAGTGCAGGGCATACAATAACCACAGCCGCGGCAGAATTCTCCCTTAAGCTCGTCCTGCTCTTTTTTGATAAATGCAGATATCTCCTCATCCATCACCGGAGTATCATCCATGTAGGAAAGCCACTCATCAAGCTCACTCTGCCTCTGTATGCCCCAGATAGGCACGGCGCCGTCAAACTGCGATATAAAGGCCTGCGCAGCCCTTGAATTGCTGATCAGTCCTCCGGCCAGCCCCTTCATGCAGATGAGTCCCACGTCCTTTTCATTACACAGATGTATCAGTTCTATCTCTTTATCATCCGCAAGATAACTTATGGGATACTGCAGGGTATCATAAAGCCCTGATTCCACTATCTCTCTGGCCACGCCAAGCTTGTGGGCCGTGCCGCTTATATGACGTATCTTACCCTGTTCCTTAGCCTTGAGCATGCATTCGTACATGCCATTATCCTGCCCCGGCTTCCAGCACTCACCCATCATATGGAACTGATAGATGTCGATATAGTCCGTCTTCAGATTATTGAGTGAGGTTTCCAGATCCTTCCAAAAATCCTCCGGTTTCTTGGCCGCAGTCTTTGTGGCTATTATGATATCTTCCCTCTTTACATAGCCGTCGCCAAAGGAAGCGCCCACTTTTATCTCGCTGTCACTGTATGCACGTGCGGTATCAAAAAAGCGCATACCGCCCTTATAGGCATTTCGCAGTAACCCTACCGCCTCTTCCAATGATACACGCTGTATGGGTAATGCCCCAAAGCCGTTCTGGGGTACCGTTATCCCCGTTCTTCCAAGCGTAACATTTTTCATAAACTATATTCCCCTATCTGTCCCATTTATCGGACAGTGAATTGATCTGATCCGCAAACTTGGCAAGGTCTTTGTTTGCGCCGCCTTCGTTCTTGTAGATAACGGCGATCAGGCGCTGGCCTGCAGCCAAAAGTCTCTGGAATACATCCGAAAGCTTCTTCGCTTTCTTTTTCTTGGGTATTCCGACAGTCTGAGTGATAAACTCACCGGTAAGAAGGTCAAACGAACACCCACTGTAAGGCGCATACGCATCATAGCCATACTCATCCTTAAGGCACTGCGCAAAGAGCGTGGCATTGTCTTCATCACCATGAACCACAAATACTTTTCTGGGCTTATTTCCTATCTTCTGTATCCATTCGATCAGTCCGGCTTTGTCTGCATGTCCGCTCATGCCCGGAAGCTGCGCTATGGTAGCACGCACCTCTATGGGCTCGCCAAAGAGCTTAACTTCCTTCTCGCCGTCTATAAGAATGCGGCCTAAGGTTCCCACTGCCTGATAACCGACAAAGAGTATGGTGGATTCCTCGCGCCACAGATTATGCTTTAAGTGATGACGGATACGACCCGCATCGCACATGCCCGATGCGGAAATTATCACCTTGGGCTCACTGTCAAAATTGATGAGCTTGGATTCATCGCTGGTTATGGAAAGCTGAAGTCCGGGGAAGGTAAGCGGATTGATCCCGCTCTTTACAAGCTCCAGTGCTTCTCCCGAGAAACAGTCAGCCTGATTCTTCTTGAATATCTCGGTAGCCTCAACAGCAAGAGGCGAGTCCACATAAACCTGAAAATCAGGCACATTGCTCACCAGGCCCTTTGCCTTTATTTCACGGATATAATAGAGTATCTCCTGAGTACGTCCTACTGCAAATGACGGTATGACAAGATTTCCGCCGCGGCCCAAAGTATCGGAAATGAGTTTGGCCAGATTCCCTACATAATCGGGACGGTTCTCATCATGATACCTGGTACCGTAAGTGGACTCCATTATGACATAATCCGCGTCCTTTACATACTGCGGCTCACGGATCAGCGTGCCTTTCTTATTGCCTATATCACCGGAGAATACCAGCTTACGCGTTTCATTTCCCTCGGTGATCCATATCTCTATACTCGCGGAGCCCAGCAGATGACCGACATCCGTAAAGCGGAACTTTATGCCTTCGCAGAGCTCGTATATCTCGTCATAATCAAAAGGAACCAGCCTGCGTATGGCTCCCATGGCATCTTCCATGGTATATAAAGGCTCCACCATATTGGCGGCGCTTCGCTGAGCCTTGCGGTTCTTCCATTCTGCTTCCTGCATTTGTATATGAGCTGAATCACGCAGCATGATGCTGCAAAGATCAACCGTTGCCTCGGTAGCCATGATCTGGCCCCTGAAGCCTCTGGCGTAGATAAGGGGCAGAAGCCCCGAATGATCGATATGCGCGTGTGAGAGAAGCACATAATCTATAAGCCCCTCTTCTATTGGTATATCTACATTTTCGTAGACATCCACGCCCTGCTCCATTCCGCAGTCCAGCAGGATGTGTTTTCCACACGCCTCCAGATAATGACAACTGCCTGTAACTTCATGAGCTGCCCCGACAAAAGTAAGCTTCATACGTAACCCCTCCTGTAATAAAAATCCCCCAAACGCTTATTTCTCTGTCAGAAAAACATCTGCACTCCTCCCGGAATGACTTCTATCTTATTCGTTTCCAGTCCGGTCGCCTTCTCACCGTCCAATGACCAGTCCGGCTTATCCGCGCAGAATACCGATACCTGATCCACTTTTAAAAACTGTACGAGCGGCGTATCAAACTTCTGCTCGTTAAGAGCCTGGATTATCTCTCCCAGCTGCATCAGATCGCGCGGCATGGAGATGAGGAGCAGTTCAAACATGCCATCATCCAGACTGACATTGGAATGTTCTAGATTCATTACCCCTCCCAGAGAGAAAGTATTACAAACTGATACGAAGAGATAATTATCTTCATAAACATGCCCGTCTACCATGATGCGCATGTGCCAGGAGCGTATCTGTGTAAGCTCCTTCATGCCCTCAAGTATATATGCCGCATGCCCGAAGACATTTTTGATCCTCTGCGGCGTATCATAGGATGCCCTTGTAAAAATACCGCATGATGCGGTATAAACAAACTGTCTGTCATTAAACAGACCAATATCAAGCCGGTGAGGCTTACCCTTCATAACACGCTCGGCTGCCTCGGCCGGATCGGAAGGAAGCTTTAAGCTGGCGGCAAAATCATTGGTGGAACCGGCCGGGATATAGCCCAGAGGCTTATCCCACTTATACCTGCGAAGCCCTGCTATGACTTCGCTCAAGGTCCCGTCGCCGCCCATGCATACTACCCTGTCGATATCATCATCAACGTGCTCTTTCACCAGTTTGGCGGCATCTCCCGCCTCCCTGGTGAAACACACGATAGTCTCATAATAATGATCGGAAAAGGTCAATATGATATCGCTTAATGCGCTGTCCTTTTTCTTTACCCCTGCATGGGGATTTACGATAAATAATAGCTTTTTATATGATGCCATTTCTTATTTAAGCGGATACTTTGCGGTAAGCTCATCCACGATAGCCCTTGCTGCGGGAATGCCTGCCTCTTTCTCCTTAACTATGATAGAGATAGCCTCTGCAATCCTGTCCATATCCTCTGTATTCATGCCGCGGCTGGTAACCGAAGGTGTTCCCAGACGGATACCGCTGGTAACATTGGGCTTCTGGGGATCATTGGGTATCGTGTTCTTGTTAGCGGTAAGGTGAGCTGCATCCATCCACGCCTCAACCTCTTTACCGGTAAGATTAAATGAGGTAAGGTCTAAGAGCATCAGATGATTATCGGTACCGCCGGATACTATCTTAAGTCCTCTGCTGAGCAGTCCCTTTGCCAATGCCTGAGCATTGTCTACTATGCCCTTGCAATAGGTCTTGAAATCATCGGAAAGAGCCTCTTTGAAGCATACAGCCTTTGCTGCTATCACGTGCATAAGAGGGCCGCCCTGGATCCCGGGGAACACTGCCTTGTTGAATTTGAACTTCTTTGCATTCTCCTCGCTTGATAAGATAAGACCGCCTCTGGGACCTCTTAAGGTCTTGTGAGTTGTGGTGGTCACTACATCCGCATAAGGGATGGGTGAGGGATGAAGGCCGGTAGCTACAAGACCTGCGATATGAGCCATATCCACCATCAGCACTGCGCCAACCTTGTCCGCAACTTCGCGGAATCTCTTGAAGTCGATGGTACGCGCATAAGCGGAAGCGCCTGCAATTATCATCTTGGGCTTGCACTCAAGAGCTATGCGCTCGAGCTCGTCATAATCGATAAAACCTTCGTCATTAACGCCGTAAGGCACGATACCGGGCTGCCGTGGGTCAGATGTCCGCCATGATCAAGGTTCATGCCCATGATGGTATCGCCGGGCTGGCATACAGCGAACTGTACTGCCAGATTAGCCTGTGCGCCCGAATGAGGCTGTACATTAGCGTAAGTGCATCCGAAGAGCTCCTTTGCGCGCTCTATAGCCAGGGTCTCAACTACGTCGACGCAGTCGCAGCCGCCATAATAACGCTTTCCGGGATATCCTTCAGCATACTTGTTTGTAAGAACACTGCCCATTGCAGCCATTACTGCATGGCTCACCCAGTTCTCGGAAGCGATGAGCTCGATATGGCTGTTCTGTCTTGCCTGCTCGTCCTCTATAGCTTTAGCTATATCGGGATCAACAGCTTTTAATTCGTCGATTGAATACATTGGTCTTTCCTCCTAAAAAATATTGTGTTAATTGTAACATATTTATCTTTATTACGCTATACCATAAGACGCAGTTTTACGGGTATGCATCTGATGCTGATATCCTTTGCTCTGGTGGCCACCTCTCCGTCTGTATGGACACAGAGCATCTCCGACGAAACTATGCGCACATCGCGCGCCCTGTCTATTACCAGTCCTTTTGTTCCCACATGGTCTCCCGTATAGGCTTTGGGGAAGGTAAGGAGTATCTTGCGCCTTTTCATCCTGTCCGTAAAGCAAAGATCCAGCAGTCCGTCATCACTTACTGCGGCAGGCGTGAACATTACACCGCCTCCCTGATACCTGTGGTTCATTACCGCCACAAACAGGCAGTCCCTGGCAGGGTGTATCCGCTTTCCGTCCATGATGACCCTTATATCCGCCTTGGTCCCGGTAAGAAGCCTTCTGACGCAGATGAATCCATAGACCAGCCCTCCCAGTCCTATGGCGTTAAAATCCTTCTTAGCTTTGGAGTTTGCCACCTCCGCGCAAACCGCCGCATCAAAGCCTATGCCCGCGCTTACTATGAAATAACGCTTACGGCCGTTATACTCAGGATTCTCCGCCTCATTATATGTGAGCAGTCCCAGATCCGTAAGGCGTTCCTTTGCCGCCCCGGAGCCGTTCATCCAGGACATCTGTCCATCCCCTGCCGCAAGTATGCGTCTTAAGCTCTTATGCGGATCGTCGGGAAGCTGAAGCGCCCTGGCCAGATCGCTGGCAGATCCGGCAGGAATATAGCAGAAACGCACACGGTCAAAGCACTTCTGCCCCGCCGCCGCTATGCCGTTTATGGTCTGGTTTACCGTACCGTCACCGCCCATCAGTATCAGATTGATGATGCCGTGGTCTTTATTCAGTATACACTTTATTATGCCGGCTGCGCTGCGGTCCTTCCTGGTAAAGTAATACCGGTAGTTTACCTGCCTTTCATCCATTTCCTTTTTCAGGCCCTGCCATATCTGCATGCCTTTTCCGGAACGCGCAGTCGGATTGATTATCACGTAAAACATTTAAACGCCTTTCTTCTGTACGGTCCTCAAGACGGCATTCCCGCAAAGAACTCCTCTGCAAATCTTACCGTTTCCATGGCATCCTTGCAATACCTGTCTGCCTGTATCATCTTTGCATATTCGGGGGTCATTACGGCGCCGCCCACGCAGGTTTTGCATTCGGGCCATTTCTCATGGAGCTGCTTTATGGTCTCTTCCATCGCGGGCACGGTAGTTGTCATCAGGGCGCTTAAGCCCACAAGCTTTATATTCTCTTTAATTGCAGTCTCGACTATCAGCTCCGGCGGAACATCCTTCCCCAGGTCGATAACATCAAAACCGTAATTCTCCAGCAATACCTTGACTATGTTCTTGCCTATATCATGGATATCGCCCTTAACGGTGGCCAGTATCAGCCTGCCCTTGCTCTCCTGTTTCTCGCCTGCTGCCGCGATCTTCTCTTTTATGGACTCAAAAGCGGCAGACGCCGAATCCGCGCTCATCA
>CADAHD010000043.1:2002-13047 GCA_902787595.1 uncultured Lachnospiraceae bacterium | reverse complement strand
ATCCTGGTAAAAGTCCGATCCAGAGGAAAAACCAGATATATCCAGCTTATCCTCACTCCGCAGACACAGACCATGGTAATTATCGCCGGCACCATCGATATGCCAAAGCCCCTCAGGTAACCCGATACTATCTCGTAAGTCATGCTGAAAAAATAAGCCGAAAAGATTATGATCAGCCTGCGGTATCCCACTTCGATCACGTCTTCCGCAGGATTAAATACAGCCAGCAGGCTTCGTCCGAAGATCAGTATAATGAAAATTGCCGCCCCCAGAGCCACCGTTCCTTCCAGCATTGAGATCCACAGACTCTTCTTGCAGCGGTCTATCTTTCCCGCGCCAAAGTTCTGTCCCACAAATGTGGTTGTTGCCTGCGAAAAGCTGTTGAAGACCTGATACGCAAAGACCTCAAGATTGAAAGCCGCGCTGGAAGCCGCTATAACAACAGTGCCAAGACTGTTTATCGCAGCCTGTATTATGATATTTGCCGATGAAAACACTGCAGACTGCAGCGCAGCCGGCACTCCTATGGTCAGTATCCGCTTTAATACCCTGCCGTCTATCCGCAGCTGCTTAAGATCCAGCCTGATCCCCGCGCGCCCTTTAAGAAGCATGCCTCCCAAGATCACGGCGCTGACAGCATTCGATATTACCGTCGCTATCGCAACGCCGTCCACCGTCCTTTTAAAGCCCATGACCAGCATCAGATTAAGCAGTACATTCAGTACTCCGGATATGACCAGCACCATTAATGGAGTACGCGTATCTCCAAGCGATCTGAAGATAGCCGCCTCAAAATTATACAAGAGTATCACGGGAAGTCCCGCCACATAGAGTCTGAAATATAACAGTGCCATCGGATATACTTCAGGCGGAAGCCCCTGTGTGCTCATTACAGGCGCCGCCAGCAGTTCTGCCGCTATCATCAATACGACACCCGCGTACAGAGCCAGAGCTATCGAAGTATGAGCTGCCTTTTGGGTGTCGGAATCAGACCGTCTGCCCACCGCATTAGCGATGACCACATTGCTGCCCATGGATATGGAAATAAAACTGTTTACGATCAGGCCTATGATAGGCGTATTGGCACCCACTGCCGCCATGGCCGCTTTGCTCTTATCGCCCGTAAACTGCCCCACAACAGCTATATCTGCGGCATTAAAAAGCTGCTGCAATATCCCGGTTGCCGCCAGCGGGAGCGCAAACATCACTATGGCTTTCGCCAGACTCCCGTTTATAATATCATTTTTACTGTCATTCATCCCGATCAGCCTTCTATACGGAACATATCAACAACACCGTCAGCCAGCTTCTTATCATCCTGCGTATGAACGCTCACATTCACCACCACAACGGTTTTTCCGCGTCTCACCACCTGAGCAGTCGCAAAAATGCGTTCCTCATCGTTTACGTTATCCAGATAGTTCACGTATGCGTTCTGCGTTACATAAGAGTGCCCGTCTGCTCTGGCCGTTATACCCGCCGCACAGTCTATCATCGTATATATAAGGCCGCCGTGCACGTAGCCATAAGGATTCTTTGAATTCTTTCCGATAGCAGCGACCAGGACAGTCTTTTCCGTCGATTCACTGACAATATATATATCATTATACTCCATAAAAGGATTCCATCCTGCAGGTCTGTTCATGTCTCTCTCCTTTGATCAAAGCCCCCCGGCCAGCGCCCGGGACCTGTTTATTGCATACCGCTTTCTATATTATCAATAAACTGTTCATAAGTAATATATTTCCCACCCATGCTCTCCAGATGCTCCGTTCTGAACTGACAGTCTATCATCTTTGCCCCCTCCGATTCCAGCTGTCTTGCCAGACTTATAAGTGCCAGTTTGGAAGCATTAGATCTTAAAGAGAACATGCTCTCACCGAAAAAGCTTTTTCCCAGCCTGACACCGTAAAGCCCTCCGACAAGCTCTTTTTCTTCCCACACTTCCACACTGTGCGCATATCCCATGCGATGCAGCACACGATAAGCCTCTTCCATCGCATCGGTGATCCATGTACCTTCTTTATCTTCACGCAAGATACGGCAGTGATGGATCACTGCCGCAAAATCCTCGTCAAAACTTACCCTCAAAGCTGTTTTTCTCATGAATTTGGCCATGGATGCCGACACATGTATCTCTGAGGGGATTATCACATACCTTGAGTGCGGACACCACCATAGGATAGGTCCGCCTTCCTGATACCATGGAAATATACCCAGACGGTATGCCGCCAGCAGACGTTTGGGTGTCAGGTCACCGCCGGCTGCCAGAAGCCCGTCTTCTTCGGCATACTCCGCTGCCGGGAACCAGTCATCATTTTCATCCAAGAAATAAACTGCCATACCGGATGTTGCGCCGTATTTAGCTACAGCTCCTCCTGATTAATGATATCTATCTTAAGCTTGATCATATCCTTCGGATTTTCCCTGTTAAACTCATCTGCCGCTTCCTGAACCATTTTTATTACCAGGTCAAAAAAATTCTTGTTTTTGCCACTGGCCATCATAAGATATCTTCCTTCGCCTATATGAAGGATCTCCGCATCCCTGGGCAATTCTTCCCTCAGTATCTTAGCCAGAGCAGCTATATTGCCTTCGCACATAAACCGTATGAGAACGCCCTTATCCCTGTGGCCCTTTTCTTCCCACTCCTTAACCTGAGACAGATAGCTGGCATTATAAAAGCCCTCCTGCTCATCCTCATACTTTCCGTGCATTCTCATAAACAGATAGATATTAAGCATACCAGCCGCAAAACCTAAAGACACAAAGGAATAATCTGTCAGTTCAGATACCAGTATAGAGCAGGCTATCGGAAGCAGCATGGGCGCCGCCCTGAAAAACTTAAGTCTGCCGTTTTCCTTACGGTACCTTACTACCAGCCAGACCGAAACCAGCGTATATGAATACTCTATCACCAGCATCACATTATAAAGCGTAGTGCGCATAAAGCCGTTGTCTACCTTTTGGGTAAACAATATCCCTGTAACCGGATTGGCCAGGATCAGAATAAAGAATACGATAACAGGCAGGAAGAAAAGCCTGTAGTGTCTTTTCAGGTGATCCCTGCTGCCGTAAAGCTGAAAATCAACAAAAAGCAGCCAGAGATATAATATGCTTACCAGCGCCAGCTCCAGTATGGTCTGGCTGACCATCGCAATTTCCGCAGCCCCTTCAAATGTCTGTCCGCGCATTGCAAAAGCCACTCCGTTACATGCGGCATCGATCATAATGCAGATTATCATCATCCTGAGCAGCACGCGTCCGGATTCCTTTTTCCTGTTGCTCAAAGACAATATCAGTACAGCCAGCATCGCTATAAACGCTAAAGAATCGGCAAATATAGTAATAACAGATGTATTCGTCATTGTTCAGCCCTCCTCTCTGCTCGCGCAAAGCATTTCCTTTCCTGTAATATCAGGCAGCAGATAATCTGTCAGAGCCTTAACAGATTCATCTTTTCTGCGCAGCAGCACTTCGGTGTCCGGAGAATAGTATTTCTCCGCCTGTTTCAGTGAAAATATGATCATATATAAAAGATCTTTACGCGCATCCGGTCCCGAAGCGGAAAAAACCTCAATCCTCATTTTTTTCAATGGCGTCTTATGGATCAGCAGAAATCCGCTGACCCTGCCGTCCGTCTCCACATAACTTGAGATCTGCTGATCGAACCAGCTCATTGATATTGTTCCCAGGTCATCCATAAGCGGCCGCTTGCTGTGAAAGATGCAGTCCATAACACCCCTTCTGAACGGACGCACCATCAGGCTTCCCAATTCCTTGATATAAGAAGGCGCCTTGTTCTTCCTGGCGATCGGCATTTTCAGAAGATCTCCCAGCAGTATCTCTATTTCCCTGCTCTCTCCCCTGCTGCAGCTGTAGCCTGCTTTTTCCAGCAGCTCAGGCGTAAATATCTTCTCATCCGCAGGCAGTTCCAGATAGCTTTTCCTGACATCGTCTTCTTCAAAATGATGTTCAAATTCATTCAACAGTACTTCGGCGGCACTCTCATCCGAAGCCAGAAGAGTCTCCACCCTGGCTTCGGTATCCTTCTCCTCGTCCTCCAGATGCAGCAGTTCCCAGATAGCAGCAGACTCAGGAACTTTTTTTTCATTGATCACAACTATGCCGCGATAATACTCGCGTCCGATGTTTTCCGCCTTGTCAGGCCCGAGATATTCCGAATACTCTTCCACATTGTCTTCGGTAAGTTCAATGATCTCCATCCGACTCTCCTTTATTGTCCCGTTTAAAGTACATGTGGCCGGTTATCTTATTCAATGCATGCAGCCTGTTAATACTCATAGCCTCAGCAAGCCGCTCTTTATTCTTTATGACTGTGTTAAAATATGCTCCACGCATCTTTTCGCCCAGCGCTGCAAGACTGCGCTCACGCCTGATACCATCTTCGCTTCTGTATACTCCGGCAAGCTCCTCGATCAACCCGCCGCTGATCATGGCATATTCCTCTATGGCCCTGCAGCGCGCCTTATTCCCGAGTCCTCCAAAGTTATCGTACAGATAATCCGCCAGTCTGCTGCCGTGTTCAGATGACAGATATTGCATTTCAGCTTCTCGCACTCGCGCATCGCTTCGTTCCTGCAATATATCTTCCATCAAAGCGCTCTTTGCTTCAAACTCTTCTTCGAAAAGCAGATCTGTCTCCAAAAAAAGCCCACTCCTTTCAAATAATACGCCTGCTCAGAAAGATGTCTTCACAGCCTCAGCGTCCTTTTTCATCTTTTCGCTGACGCCGTTCCACACAGCCCTGTAGAGTGGTCTGAGCCGAAGCTCATTTCCGAACACTTTCCTCGCCAGGCTGTAGATTTCCGGATTCACAGCCACAAAACGAAGCTCCGCTTCCGGATAAAGCTCATCAGCCGCTTTGATCGCTGCGCACAAAAGGCTGTGCGCGGTCCTCATATCCCTGCCATCCGAATAAAGGTACGAGATCTCAAGGACCTCATGTCCGAAAGCTTTTACAAACAGCGCACCACAGACCTCATCATCTTTCAGCATGGCAAAAGACAGATTTCTGTCATATATCGTTCCATTTTTCTGTATATATGAAGCTTTCCCATAAGCTTTCAGTTTTTCAAAAAAAGCCCCTCTTTTTTCCTCATCCAGAAAAAAGAATTCAAGCGCATCGGAGTGTTCTGCCTTCATCTGCTGCCAGACTTTACTCCGGCCGCGCATTTCAGGCGTTATGGAAAAGAGCATCGAACTCTCCCTGATGATCATATTTTCCTGAGCGCTCAAAAAATCAAAAAGCGCTTTTCCGTTTTCTTCCTCTGCGGCAAATCGCATCTCCACAGGCATGAATACATCCATGTCCCCGAAGATATTAAGCACGGATTGCAGAAGCTTCGTTCCCGCTCCGCGTCTTCTGGACTCCGGTCTGACATAGATGTGCCTGACAGAAGCCATGCCCCCGCCAAGCTCCAGCTCCAGCGCTGCCATCAACTCATTTTTATCATCAAGCAGTCCAAAGCGCTTTAACCCGTTTTCGTCATCCCTGATGCGAACTATCGTTGTGTCCATCATGTATCCAGCCTTTTCTCAAAAGCAAGTATATTCTTACCGTTCTCATATCTGTAGCTCACATCATCCATAAGCTCCCTGACCAGGAATATGCCCAATCCGCCTATAGGCCTTTCTTCGGCAGGCAGATTTACATCCGGCGGCGGGGCGTTAAGCGGGTCAAAAGGAATACCGCTGTCTGCAAAAGTGATCCTTATCGCAGACGGATCAGCCAGGCGCTCAACAGTCACCTCCGCATCGCCTTCCGAATCGGGATACGAATAACTTGCTATATTGACAAATACCTCTTCAACGGCAAGGGCTATCTGCATGACAGTCATCTCATCCGCTCCGTCCGCTTTAATGCATTCGGATACGAAGTCCTGCACCTCATTCATCTTTCCTACATCCGCTGCGAAAGTTCTTTTTACCATAGGAATGCCTTTCGTTTCAGTCAAACCTTTTTATGATCGTCATCTCGACTATATCACCACGCACGCCCACCTTCACATCATCAGCTATATTTGCTACTATGGATTTTTCAAGCTCATCCCATGCTTCCACGGACTTCTTCTGCTGCTTGTCCTTTTCCACCATGCTCTTATACTGTATAAGTGACCATTCAAAATCCATAGGATCAAGGCTTCCGTCAGACCGCGCCCCCATCATTCCGTACATGACCGAGCCGTCATCATATTCTTTGGACAGATCGTCCATGCTGTCGGGATCATTTATCACATTGACCAGGATATTCCTGAGCATTTCCATAATACCTACGCTGCTCTCATTCTTTCCGCTGGCAGAGAGCGCGATAAGCTTCTTTTTCTTGCTGCGGTCCATATAAGCATCAGCCCTTAAGCAGATACGGCATTCCCCGTCTCCGCCTTCAAGCCAGAACTGCCCTTCAAAACCTCCGGTTATGCCGCGCACCATGCCCAGCATCTCCTCGCTTAGAAGCCTCAGATAAAGACCGTCTTTTTCTCCAAGCTTTTCATACTTCGCAAATCTTTCGGTCTCGGCCAGAGCTTTATCTATTCCGGGTCCTTCGCTGTAAACCATTATCTTGTCAGTTGTCATTTCCCGTCTCTCCTTAGTTTACTCTATATTGAAAAGCTGCGAAAAACCGGTAACTTCCATAACGCTCTTAACCATCTCTCCCGCATTGCGGATAACCATTTTTCCGCCTTTTCCGGCGCAATCACGGTGTATCGCCAAAAGGGTACGCAGCCCCACGGAAGAAATATAAACCGTATCTTCCATGTCGATAACTATCTCCGTCTTTCCGTCCGCGATCATATTCTTCAGATCTTCGGAAAACTTGGGATTTGTGCTGATGTCGATCTTCTCCGGTGTTCTGTAGATTGCTTCTTTCATTTTTTTCTCCTTCCTTTTATCACTGTTTAAGAGCCTGAGCTCCCCTGTATTCCAGGCACAGCATAGTTATATCATCTGACTGATCGGCTCCGTTTGTAAACGCCGCTATGGCTTTATTAACGTTATTAAGGACATTTTGCGGATCTGCAGCCGTATCACTGTTCAATGCTCCCACAAGACGTTCCTCGCCAAAGAGCTCAGATTTAATATTCATTGCTTCAGTAACTCCATCCGTATAAACAAAGAGTTTATCTCCTTTTTCAAGTTTAAACTCATGTTCCGCAAAAGGCAGATCTTCCATTACCGCCACCGGCAGTGAATGACGGTATTTCACCACCTCATATTTCCCGCCCGCATGCAGCAGTATGGGATCCTCATGGCCGGCATTGGCCGCCAGCCCGACTCCGGTCTTTATATCCAGCACAGCAGCCCACACGGTTACAAACATCTCGATTCCCCCGCTTTCCATAAGCTGCCTGTTAACACGGCCCAGCGCCTGTGAAGGGGATTCTCCTGCCTGCATGCTGAGCTTGATCAGTGACTTGGATATCATCATAAAAAGCGCCGCAGTAACACCTTTTCCCGAAACATCAGCCATCACCACGCCCAAATGGTCTTCATCCACCATAAAGAAATCATAAAAATCTCCTCCGACTTCCTTCGCGGGTTTCATCGATGCATAGAGATCAAATTCCTTTATATCCGGAAAAGCCGGAAAGGTATCGGGAATAACATATTTCTGTATGCCCGCTGCCATAGCCAGGTCTCTTGCCGCCTCAACCTGTTCCCGTCCGCGTGAAACATTCACAACACAATACATAAGCAGCATTATCACCATCATTACGGGATAAGCCACCGAAAGTCCGTATACCAGAATGGTCATCACGCTTATCACGACCGGCGCCAGTATATACAGGCTCATGACAAAGAAATGAAAACGTCTGAGCTTGCGTCTTTCGCTGATCAGCATCCAGAGGCAGAAAAACAGTATCAAAAAGCCGTATGCCTGATGCATCGGATACAGAGCGCTGCGTGAATACACGCCCTGCTCATCCACGGTAAAATACTGCCTCGCAAAGACATTAACAATACACAGTATCAGGCTCAGTATCATGCCGACGGTTATTATCTTATCAAAGAGTTTTCTTCTTTTCTCTTCCGGATGCACAAACTCTACTATATATCGCCAGAAAAAGAAACATGATACCGGAAGGCAGATATAGTATGCTGTATTATCCACAATATTCGCAATGCGCATCAGCGGTATGCCGTCTATAAGCCAGGCCAGCGCATCGGTAAAAAGCCCCAGAAATACTGCATTAAGCAGGTACTGATAATAAAGATTCCCGTCCCCGCCTCTTGAAACATCTATTATACAGCATATATAGATCACATACCCCGTTACCATTGCGGCTATATCCAGGGTGATATTGATCAGATATGCCGCAGGTATGTTCTCTGCCCCGCGGTAGATCACAACAGCTATCACAAAGGCCACCGAAAACAGGCAGACCAGGCTGTCGACCAATAAGCGTATAGTCTTATTCTCTTCTTTTTTTGCCGGCTTACTCATGTCCGTTCATCGTTCCTCATGGCCGCTTATATGTATATCCGTAAAGATAGTCTTAAAATATCCGAATGTGAGATCAAAGGTATCTCCTTTCTTTGCATCCTTAAGACGTATGGTCCTTTGTCCGTTGATCTTTTTCCCTTCGCCAAATACCGTATACTCGTGTGTCTGCTGCAGATTCACAGGGAACTTTACCGAATCAGCCACCGAATTATAATACTGCGAACCGCCGTTTGTACAGGTAGAAGCTATAACGCACTTTCCCGCCTGTGCATAGGCCAATGCCTGTCCGATGGCTTCATCACCCTTACTGCACAACAACTGCTTTGCCATTCCTTTTTTGTCATATGCAGCATGTTCTTCTGCTCTGGTAGTTATAAGCTTTCCCTTTCTTCCAAACAAAAGCCGGCATACCAGCTCCTCGCTTCCAAGCTGCAGATCACCGGATCTGGATAAGGATCCAACCAGCGGATTATTGACTTCGCCTTGACGATAGCCTGTGGCGCCATTAAAGCGTGTAAGCAGAACGCAGGCAGCCTTTTCTACCAGTTCAACCCATAATGCCCTTCCTTTATCCTGCTTGGTCTTCTGTACTACAATGCGCTGCATCTGACCGCTGTTATCATACAGCCTGACAACAGCATAATCATCCGGGTGTTTCTCATCATTCGTTATAAGCGTATTTCTTATGTAATCCGGATCCTTCAGCGCAAGTGCGGCAAGAGCAGCTATCATATAACAGTTATCGATGTTTTTCACCTCAGTCACCTGTTCCGGCTTTATCTCATCATACGGACCGAACAGATTTTTATCTTTATTCGTGAAGTTTTCCTGATAAGCTTCATCTAACGCCAGAATCTCGTAACCAGGCTCAACATCGCCGTCCTTTTTCCCTTTCTGCATAACTTTGCTGCCGTGTTTTTTGATATATTCCTGCGTTTCCTTAAATGCCGTATCAACACGTTCTTCCGAAGCCTTAAGATCTTTTTTGATCGCCTCATCAAGTGTTTTGGCATTTTCCTTCATGTTTTTCTTATTTCTTTCTATTTCATCCAAAGATTCCTTTTTGGCGCGCTCAATCTGCTCTTTAAACTCTTCATCCTCTCTCTCGCGCCTGAGCTCCTCATCTCTTTTCTTTCTGAGTTCTTCTTTTTCCTTCTCTTCTTTCTTTCTGAGCTCTTCCTTTTCCTTCTCTTCCTTCTTTTTTAGCTCCTCTTTTTTCTTATCTTCTTTCTTTCTAAGCTCTTCTTTTTCCTTTTCTTCTTTCTTTTTGAGCTCCTCTTTTTTCTTGTCTTCTTCCCTCTTCTTTTTCGCAAGATTCTCCTGCTCTATACGCGCCTGCTCTCTCAGTATCTCATTTTTTCTCTTACGTTCTTCCTCTTCCTGTATATTCTTTTCGACCTCTTCACGCAGTTTTTTTGCTTCCTGATCTTCCTCTTTGTTTTCTATTACCTTCTTTTCTTCCTTCTTCTCTTCCTTCTTCTCGACGGGCTCTTTTTCGCTTACAACACTTTCTTCCTCATCGTCATCTTCCATAGCCCGTCTCTTCTGGCGTTCTTCATAAAGCTTACGGTTAAGGTATTTCAGCTTACCGCCTTTATCATTAAGCACCCAGAATGGAATTGATATGGTTGTAAATGGCTTTTTCCTTGAATATCCTATGGTATATGTAACAAATCCCGGAGGAGCCAGTTCAGGCTGGGTGATATTATCCTCATCAAACGAAGCATGATGCTCGACCATCGCCAGATTACCGTATTTTGCCATATTCTGCAGCGTATAGTCTTCCAGCTCATCTTCTGCCCTATGTTTGAGTCTCTCTATCTCTTTAAGCCGCTGAGCTGCCCTCTCTCCTTTAAATATCGCGAAGCGGAAACGTCCGTAATCACTGCAGGCGCTGATTATCTCCTTTAGATTTTCGGGATCTTCCTCGCCTTTATCCTTATTTTCAAAATATTTTGAAAGCGCATCCCTGACCTTGATCATTCTTTCGCCGTCATCCTTCCTGTATGCGGCGAATTTTCTGTCAAAACCGATATATTCAGGCTCAGCGGGAGGCTCGTCTCCTATAGAACTGAGAGAATCACTTTTTTCAATCGACTCAAAATCATCGATAATGCTCTCTTCCTGTTCTTTCTCCTGTTCCTGAAGCTGCCCGGGTATGGTCATACTGCGCCGGAGCTGAGGTGCCTGCGTCTGTGTCATATCGAACTTTGTTTTAAACTTGTCTAAACTCTTGTTCTGTATTGTTTTCTCGGGACCGGCCATATTACCACACTCCTTATTCAGATCAAATATCTATTCCGCCTACCATTTGGATCGCTGCCTTTATGTCAGCCTCGTCAGCTTCCCAGTCAGGCTCTTTTAATATTGCCTCAGCTATATATCTGCCCATCTGTTTAGGAAAAATATCATCCAGCATATCTCCGTCAGCCTCATTATCGACCATCATGCTGATCCGGGCGCTGCCGCCATATTTTGTAACTGCCGCCACAGCCAGATTGCCGATCAGTATTTCTATATCATCTTCTGCCGTCGTCGAAACACAGGCATACTCAACTTCTATCTTACCTGAAGGTTT
>CADAHD010000043.1:0-1959 GCA_902787595.1 uncultured Lachnospiraceae bacterium | reverse complement strand
AGATCATCAGTCATAATATATGCTGCCTGCTGTTTCCCTTTAAAGAAACGCTTTATCATGCGTTTTGCATCTTCCGGCGCAAGCTTTGATAAGCATGCAGCTTTTCCAATATATCCCTTAAAGTTTCTGATATCCGGAATATCAAATATGCGGCAGACAAAAGCTGTATCAAATCCCGGCGTAAAGCGGAAAAACCACTTATCCAGCAATGTGCCCAGGCTTTCCCAGTTTTCATCCGTATCGATCTCGGTGGTGACAGCCGCTGCATTGTTCTTTATTGCGGCATAAAGTATCTCTGCCAGCAGCATGTCAGCGCAGCCGCGCTCTCTCCAGGCCGGATGGACGTAGAGCCATACGATACGAAGCAGCCTCTCTCCGTCATCAGCGCTGCGGTCATAATAATATACCAGACTGCCTACACCATGCATGCCTTTATCGCTATGAGAGAGTATGCCTATAGCCTTGTACCTTTTCACATCCACAGCTTCACGCATATCGGCGCTCATAACAGATGAAAAGATCTCCGAATCATTCCTGTCTATGGCGCAGATCAGACGTCCGGCCTTTTTCTCATAAGCCTTTCTCTGATCCGTGATATATATGAGCACCTTTTTGCCGTAGGCGCATAAGGGGTGAAAACGCCGCGACAGACGACAGAGTATCTTCTGTCTTTCAAAAAACAGCGTCTCTGTCTCTATCAACCTGCTTTCAGGCAGTTTTTTCCCCGACAGGATCTCAGAAAGCTTTTTTCCTTTTTGATGCGCAGCCCTGATATCTTCCCTGTGCTCTCTCAGAAGATCAAACGGATCCCCGGAAGTCTTATCTTCCCGGGCAGAAATCCCGTCCAGATCCGGCCTGAGAAAATCTCTTTCTTCTTTTCTCAACATTTGCCACTTCCCCATATATATTAAAGGCTATAATAGCAATTTTTGTCCAACAATTGTCCAGCTTTTATTCAGGACAATATCTTCCAGGTCATATAGCTTTCTGTCATACTGGCCCAGGAATAGGATCCCATATATTCACCCCTGTACGAATTGACTGCATCTGCGTTTCCGGCAAAAAACTCATAAGCGTCACAGCGTATCATTTCGGGTTTTATCCTGATATTCCCGCCCTTCATTTCAAATATTTCCTCTATGTCATATTCTTTAAGCGTATCGCGCAGACTGCGGATTATGGCATCCAGCTGTTTCTGCATCGGTCTGTCATACATGCGGTTTTCCCATAATATGGCAAAAGCCTCGGCGCGGGTGGTATTATTGCCCTGTCTGTCCACCAGATAAGCCAGCAGTTCCTTGCTCTTTGAGCGTTTAAAGGAAACCACTTTCCCGTCCACAAACAGATCAAACCCCCCAAAGGTCCTGGCAACAATATGCTCAGTCATTTCAGGCTTTTTGTCCGCCAGGGCATATTCTATTTCTGCAGCCAGCCTGTCTTCGCTTACCGGTTTTAAAAGATAACCCGAAACATGCAGTTCAAAAGCTTTCACTGCAAAATCAGAATAACCTGTCAGAAAAATGATAGCTGCATCTGGTCTTAAGCTTTTTATCTTTTCCGCCAGCTCGATCCCATTCATCTGTTAGTCCTTTACGCACTTCGATACTTTTTAGTCGCTGGTTAATCCATCTATCTGAATAACCTAATCGACGATAGTCCGTATAGGCTTGCTCAAAATTCAACTCTGGATCTTGCATTTGGTCGATACGCCGGGATGCAACCTTTGCCATCCATTGTTTAAATGGCTCAGCTTTAGGCGACGGGATAGACTGAATCACTCTGAACATCTGCTCCATATCAGCGACATCGGTCAATCGCATTTTCCCGTCAGCAGCCTTCATTTTCAAAGCGTGACAATTTGTCACGGTTTCATTACCCTCGTCTTTCAGTCTCTGTTTCAGTTTTCGCCAGTAAGCCTGCGGATCTTTACTTCCAGTAAGCACAGCACACACATCAACG
>CADAHD010000042.1 GCA_902787595.1 uncultured Lachnospiraceae bacterium | reverse complement strand
ATGAAAGAGCGTAAGAAATACGGTCTCAAAGCCGCAAGACGTGCACCTCAGTTCAGCAAGAGATAATTTCTTCAGAAAGTTAATATTTCTAGGAGCGGATCATCTGCAGCGAGTTAATCTTTTAACAGAGATGATCGTCTGCAAAGAGTCAGTACCATTAAAAGTAAGTTCCCGGAAGCCATCTGGCTTCCGGGTTTGTATTTAAGAATCTTGTATCTTTTCTCTGCTTAATGCAGATTCGGGTAACATCTTCAGAGTCAATATTTTGTTGACTGTAAATCCTCAAAACTTAAAGGAGTCGACCTTATAGCAAATATCAGGTGGCCGCTAATTCTATAAATGTAATATGAGTCACAGAGTCGTCGGAGGCCATGTGACTGTAAATGGCAAAAATGGCTAAATAGGTCACAGAGTCGCCGGAATTTATGTGGCCGCAAATAGGGAAATCGGAAAACGGACCACAGGATGCCGGTGATTTCTGTGGTTGCAAATAGGGAAATCAGAAAACGGACCACAGGATGCCGGGGATTTCTGTGGTTGCAAATAGGGAAATCGGAAAACGGACCACAGGATAGCGGTGATTTCTGTGGTTGCAAATAGGGAAATTGAAAAACGGACCACAGGATGCCGGGGATTTCTGTGGTCGCAAATAGGGAAATCGGAAAACGGACCACAGGGTCGCGGTGATTTCTGTGGTTGCAAATAGGGAAATTGGAAAACGGACCACAGGGTCGCCTGGATTTATGTGGCCGCAAATACAAATAGAGAGAGGAGTTGTTTTATTGTAGAGATTTCAGTGACCGCAAATTCAAGCAACAATAAACCTATAAACGTATTAGGAGGACAACGATATGTATGGATTGAGAGAAATGTTAATACAGGAAAAAGAGTATTTGGAAAGGATCATATTACATACGAGAAAGATGCAGGACGCAACTGCTCCGGATGGATGGTTGCGTATATCAAAAGATGGGAATAGGTTCAGATTCTATCATTGTACTAATGGCAGGTATGGGACATATATAGCCAAGGATAATAAAAAGCTGGCATGTCAGTTGGCGCAGAAAGACTACAACGACACTGTCCTGAAAAAGGCAGAGTGCAGATTGAAACTTATCACAAAAATCGTACAAGACTATTCCGATAACGAAATTGAACAGATATATACTTCTTTACATGAGGAGCGGCAGGCGATGGTAACTCCTGTTGAAGCAACTGCGGAGCAGCTTGAGAAGCAATGGTATGATCTGGAATATACAGGTAAAACATTTGCAGAAGGGACATCCGTTATTCTTACAGAAAAAGGAGAGCGAGTAAGATCTAAATCAGAGAAAATACTTGCTGATTATTTTTTTAGAAAAGGTATTTTATACAAATATGAAAAGCCTTTGGTCCTGGCCGGGTACGGAACCGTTACCTTTTTTTCTAGGAAACTGAGAAAAGAGATTTATTGGGAACATGAAGGGATGATGGACAAAGCTGAATATGCGGGATCTGCGGTAAAAAAGATCAACAGCTATCAGCTGAACGGGATTTATCCAGGTGAACGTCTGATCCTGACATATGAGACCGAGCAGGAGACGTTGAATTCGAAGGTAGTCAGCGGATTAGTGGAGAAGTACCTTGGGATATAAGATGCCGAAGAGCCTTCAGATGTAGATGAACGAAAGATCGCAAGTGCTCCAGATGTAGATGAACGAAAGATCGCAAGTGCTCCAGATGTAGATGAACGAAAGATCGCAAGTGCTTCAGATGTAGATGAACGAAAAATCGCTCTTACACCGGCTGCAGAGATCTCATATCTGACGAAAGAAGAGCAGGAGATACCATTTATCACAAACTGACCGTTCACTATATTGGAAAAAAATTGCTCTGAGGCAGAGATCATGATATATGCATCCGGAGAAGGAATTATCGAGAAAAACATTGACCATATATAGGGCGGGGGAAAAGAAACGCACATTGGAAAAATACAAAAAAAATTGCCGATGTGTGTTGACAGTACTTCATGTTTTGATTGACAAACAGCCGGTGCAATTGCAATATTTAATTGAAATGCGGCAAACGTAAAAAGCCGGATGCAGATCATGCGGTAGATGCGGATGCTTAGAAGACATCTGCGCGGCCGCTTAAAGGAAGGCAAAGATATCTGCATGATCGTTTAAAGGCAAAGATATCTGCATGATCGTTTAAAGGCAAAGATATCTGCGCGGCCTCAGGTGTACATACGAAAGGATGAAAGATGGAACTGCGATATATTGATCATCATGAACACGATATTTTCACAACGACAGCCTATGCTGCGGATGATGTGATGCAGGAGGACAAGATCTGCGAATGCAAGATCGACGTGGATCCGCTGAAGCGTACCTGGACGATATCATCATGGTACACTACGGAAAAACATAAGCATCACGGATATGGGAAACTGACTATGCAAGAGTGCCTGGATTCGATCTCTGCGGTATACGGTATCCCGGAGAAAGTGGAATATATCTGGAATGGGGCGAATCAGTATGTCTTTGACTGGCTGGAGGAAAACTTCGGCGCTGTCAGTAAATGCCCCATCGCCGTACAGAAATATGCTACAGATGATGATTGGGATTCTCATGTATACATACTGAACAGGGAAAAGTTTCTTGCGTATTTTAAACTGAAGAAAGAAACATTCGTAGCGGAGGGATGAGCACTATGAAGTGTGAGAACGGAACTGTCATGGTATTTTGAACAGTTTACTCATTTTATCAAGAATTATTTCTGCCGTATTTGTATAATGGGATTACGATATCGTTATGGAAAGGATGATGGGCGTGGAGAATCTTGAACTCCTTATAAAAGCGTTGGAATATATCGAGAACAACCTCACTCAGCCGCTTAAGACGGAGTCCATTGCGGAACATCTGTACTGCTCAAAGTCCACTATTGAAAAGCTTTTCAGGTACGTCAACAATATAAGTATCAGGGTCTTTGCTGGATATAGGCGTAGAGTATGGATACGGCAGCAACGAAGCCTTCACCAGGGCGTTTTACGGCGTGTGGCAGGTATCGCCGTCGGAGTTCAGGAAGAATCCCTCAGCATTTGAACTGTTTCCCGGCTATCGTCTTGAGCGGGAACTGATGGAGGAAAAGGATATGACGGACAGAAAAAAAGTAGATATCAGTGAGTTATACGACTGCATTAAGGAAAGAACGGGGTGTTTTCTGATCCTCGGGGACATTAAAAGGCTTATCCCAATAAACGAGATTTCCCATAAAGCGGGTGATCTTGCGATCATTACTTCCATGAAACGCATGGAGCAGGCAGCAGGAGCGGAAGATATTGTTTTCAGGATCGGCGGGGATGAATTTGTGATACTTACGAACTCTTCGGACGAGGATTACGCGAAGAAGGTCTGTAAGGAAATCCTGAGCCATAATGATGAATGTATAAACTGGGAGGGGAAGGAAATACCGCTGTCACTGTATGTAAAGGCTGTGCGCTATGAAGGCGGTACCACTCTGAGATATTCCGATTTTTTTACGATGCTGCATCATGAGCTCAGCGAGGAATTTAAAATGCAGTACCATCCGGAGAATTACTGAGCAGAGGGGCGACGAAAGAAGGGGCGGCTGCCGGACATTTTGGATGAGCGACTGCCGGATGCCCGGGATGAGCAGTTGTTGTAGGCGCGGGATGGGCACCTGCCGGACAAGGATCACAGATCTGAAAAAATAGAAGCGCGAGAATAAAAGACAGCAGGACCGGGGGCGGATCCTTGAACTGCTGTCTTTTATATTTCATAAAAAAACACGAGGTCCGTCCCCATGGTTCCCCCTGATTCTTTGGTATGAATACTGGCGGGATCACACTTGATATGGTATTATGGATTGATGATTTTGTTGTTTTACGCTGTAAGGAATATCTGTAGTTCAACGGAAAATACATACAAAGGAGAAAGAAAGTGTTTTTTAGTCAAAAGTATCCCGAGATCATGGCATCGATCGAGGAAAAATTACAAAAACAGGTCGAAGAAAGAGGACTTGATTTTGAAACTGTAAGAAAAGATGTGGAAGATGGACTGAAGTATGAGCTCGAATTTTACGGGATCGCGGGATTTGGAAGCAGCTATGCTTTGATGAGAACGCCGGGACCGTTGTTTTTTGAATACAAGGATGTTTTCTGGGCGTGCGGAAGAGAAGCCACGACTCTGGGAGGGGAAGATATTGCCGTCGTATTGGTCGTTTTTAATAATGGCGAGGAACTGATCGTTAAGATCAGGGACCGGTCTGATGAAAATGAAATCCTCTCCAGGATCCAAAAAGCAAACAAGAAAGCGATGATCGGATATAATGAAAAATATCAGGCGCTTTATGAGGAGCATAAGAAGAGCCTGGGGATCGAAGAGGAGCCGCCGAAAAAGACTACAGCTCCGGATCCGGAAGAAAAGCTTCCGGAGGAACGTATCGCTTCTGCGATCAGCAAATTTCAGAAGATCATGGATCTTTCAAAGAAACTTAAAGAGCTGGACGGAAAATGGTATGTCAAAATAAATGCTCCGGCGATAAAAGAGGAGATACTGAAGTGGAACTGGGAGAATTATGCGCACATGCCGGAAGAGTATATCAATATTCTTGCATTAACTAACGGCTTTTGCGTTGATTACAACTCTGAGGTCGGATACTTTACGCTTTATTCTTTTTCACCTGACAGCGATGTAAACAGTCTGTATAACAGAAGCCTGGAAGAGATGAAGGAACGAAAATATTCTTCCTACGAAAACTGCAAACCGTCTTTTGGCTGGATCAACCACAAAATGCTTTATTACAACCCGTATACAGCCGAGATGTTCATTGAAAAGGAAAGATATAAATACGAGAAAATAGAGAACTTTGAAAAAGAGATCCTGGATGAAGTGATCCGTTATCTGGAAACAAAAGTAAAACGTTTTGAACAGAAAGGGGAACTTTTAAAGGCAGCGGCGGCCAATCCCCTTAAAGAAATGTATGATGAACTTCTTAAATACATGGAAGAAAAAGATGAGGATTTCCAACGTATCGAGATATACGAACCGCTCAGCGAAGAGGAAATAGCGGCATGGGAGAAGGAAAATCATACCGGGCTTCCGGAAGATTATAAGAACTGGCTGAAGCTGTCTAACGGCACAAGCTTTGGTAACAAGTATATATATTCTTTGGAACAGGTGGATACAAAGGAACTTGCCGTAGGACCGGATAATGAGAAGGGATATATCGTGATCGCCGACCTGTCAGGAGCATCCGACATCCTTGTTTTTGATCCCGAAACAGCAGAGCTTTTTGTGTTGGATGATGACGGAGATATCAGAGAAGGCGATTTTGAGATCGATATCTTTGAAGATGGTTTTGAATATCTGGAAGATGAATGATACAGCTAAGCGTACCGTGTATTTCGTGGCTGTCGAAATAGATGACCACGGGCTGTATGCCTGACTTGCAAGGCCAAACGTAACATGTTATCGTTGTATGAGAAGTGTTGTTTTATTGAGTCTGCGAAAGCGGAGACCGGATCTTCGGAACCGGATATGGAGAAGGGGAGCTTATGGATATTTCAATACTTACAGAAGAATATGTACAGCGGAATGCCGTGAATGCATCCGCATTGGCGAATGCGCGCAAGATCGCATCGAAAGGTGATTTTTCCGGCAGAAAGATCACAGCAGACAGGACTCTGATATATGGCGACTGCAAGGGTTCGGGAAAAGAGCCATACCATACTTCTGTGGATGTGGCCGGGGACACAGTGATCAGCCGGTGCAGCTGCCCGAGCAGACAGTTCCCATGCAAGCATGCGCTGGCGCTGATGCTGGATTTTGCCGCAGGCAGGACCTTTGAGACCGGCGAAGTGCCGGAGGATATTGCGCGTAAGCGGGAAAAGATAGAGAAACGCGAAGAGAAAGCGAAGCAGGAAGTGAGCGCTGATGCAGCTCCAAAATCAGAAGAAGAACTGCAGAAAGCGGCGCAGAAAAAGAAGGCCTCTGCAGATGCTGCTGCGAAGAAAAAGATCGCGCGCCAGCTGGAGGGACTCTCGCTGGTATCCGATTTTACGCGGGAGATGCTGAGCGCGGGACTCGGCACGATAAACAGCGGATCAGCAGGCAAATACGAAGACCTGACGAAACAGCTGGGCGATTATTATCTGAACGGTCTGCAGCTTCTGCTGCAGCGGTTTATCCTGGCTGTACTGGCAGAGCGGGGGCAAAACGGAGAGAGGGAACTGGTAGAGAAACTGGTGCAGCTTGATCAGGCTGCCAAGAAATGCAGGGCGTGGCTTGAAAAACAGCTGGAAAGCGGCGATTACGGGCCTAAGGACGATATACTCTACGAGCAGCTGGGAGGTATCTGGCGTCTGGAACAGCTGGAAGAACTGGGGCTGTACAAAGACGATGCCGAGCTGGTGCAGCTTTCTTTTACGGTGCTTTGGGACAGAGCTGCGCAGACTGAGACGGATACGGCATATTGGATCGACCTGACGAGCGGCGTGATATCAAAGACGGAGAATATCCGTCCCGTGAAAGCCAAGAAATATGTACATGCTGATGACAGCGCGTTTGAAAAGTATAGAGTAAAACGCCTGTATTCCTATCCGGGCGGTCTGAACCGGCGTATCCGCTGGGAAGAGGCTGTGAGCGAACCCTGTGGGGAGGAGATTCCCGGAAAAGTATTGGCGCTTGCAAGAGACGGGATCGGCGCAGCGGTAAAAGAAGCAAAGAATGAACTGAAAAATACATTGTCTGACAATGCATGCGCAATGCTGATCGCATTTGACCGGATCACTGTATCTGAGGCCGGTGTTGCGGCGCTGCGAAAGGGTGAGGAATCGATTGAATTGCGCGCGGCTTCTGAATATGCAGGAAGCTTGGCGACGCTAAAGCATCTGCCGGAGCGTTACCGGAAAGATGGCGCGATCCTGGGCGAGATCCGGTATTCGGCCGAAGAGAAAACCGTCTATATGGTGCCGCTTACCGTAGTGACACAGGCTGCGATATTGCGTCTGATCTAAGTTACGAGGGCGATACAGAAGAGGAGAAGCGGAGGGCATTATGGAAATATCAGTTTTTTATGAGGTACAGGACAGATTATATAATGCGGCATTGGCCGGAAGCAATATCATTGCCGAAGACTTTCGCTTAAAACGCGCGGTCGAAGCTCTGGGAGCGCTTGCGGAAAAGGGAAAGGTATTTGCGGCACTGAAGCAGAAATGCGAAAAACTGCTGGAAGCCGGAGCCGATGCACCGTCACAGCTGGCAGATTGTATAGCCCTGGCGGATGCGATAGCAGTAACGCTCGGACACAACGGTGTGCCGGAAAGCGCTGAGACAGCGGAACCGAAGGAATGCTCGGGCATATGGCAGCAGAAATTCCCGGTGAGCGATGTTACTTACAGGGAGATGCAGGAGGCACTTGAGCTGTTGCGCAAGGGCAGCGAGAATACATTAAAGATACCGGATAAATATCCCAAGGTGCTGACAGATATCCGTTTTTGCGGGGCTGTTGCCGAGGGGCTGAACGGAAAAGCTTCTGAGTTTGGAGACCGCTTTGCGGCTATAGTTCTGGAGATCTGCGGTGATGATCTGAAGGAGCTCATTAAAGACAGTCTGGATCCTTTGGATGAATCGGCAAAAGGCAGACAGGTAAAGGTCATAGCAAATGTATACGGCGCATGCGAGAGCGCCTGGTATCGGGAACTGGCGTTGAACGAGGCGGTATCACAGAAGGTACGCCTGGAGGCTATCGAGGCTCTTGGCTGCAGCACTGAAAATGAAGATGCCTTGATGGAATTGTATAAGACCGGCAAGGGTAAGATCAAAACGGCAGCATTGGAAGCTCTGGTCCGCTCCGGGGCGAAAGCGATCGAACCCTATATGGAAAGCATTTATGAAAAAGATGATTTTTCAGTGGCCGATGAGGAAATGATAAGGATATCCAAGTCGGAAACAGGCGCAAAGTGCGCGCTGAAATATACGCAGCTTTGTGAGGCGGATCAGAAGAAAGCGCCTAAGCTGGTCCTGCTTGAGAGAAAGACAGGCGCTGTTGCTGAAGAAGCGTTTATCAAAATGGTAAAACTGGCTCAGCAGAGACGCAGAGGAAGTAACGGTACATCGATCCTGATCGGCAATCTGATGGAAGGCATAGAAGGGGCGGATAAAATGATCGAAAGCCTTTTCGAAAAGTATCCGGACAGATATGCGGGGGCATATGCATATTGCGGTCTGGTGAACGGCACTCTGAAAGCGGCAGATCTTATGCGCGTTAATGAAATGATCTTCGGTAATTTCTGCGAGGATCATAAATGCCCGGCTCCATATAAATTCACATCCGAAATGATACGGAAGATCCGTTTGATCCCGGTGTCCGGCCGGTACTGTATCGAATGGGGAACAGGTTATAACTTCTTTAAATGCTGTGTGAGCCTTTCAAAACTATGCTTAAGCAGCGATCCGGCGACAAGGGATCTGTGCGATGAATATATCTATGGGGCATACAGTGTCGGTGAATGGGAACATGAACGCATCATGAGTGCTGCCATACCTTTCCTGGAAAAAGCAATTGAGGCGCACCCGTCTGTATATTACGGAACGCCGGTCCATAAACTGATCACGGATAAAAATGGAAGAGACGATCTGTATTATGAATTTGTATGCAAAAATGCAGAAGTGCAGAGCTTAAGCCCGAGGGTCTCACCCGGAGCCGGCTGGAGCGGCAATAATCGTGTGGAGATCCCGGATCATGAGCAGATGGTCAGGGAATATAAATATGCAAAGGATCAGCTGAACAAGCTGTTTTCAAAGGTCAGCAAAGAAGATAAACAAAAGATCATGCGTGTTATCGATGAAGTGATCTGAATAAATGGAGGATAGAATAATGGCGAATCAAAATGAGATACTGCGGCTTTCGGCAGAAGAGACCTACAAAGACGAGATAGATGCGCTGATCGCGGCAGACAAAGATCCTAAGCCGTCCGGCTGGCAGATGTCGCCGCGCTCGGTGCTTACATATATCTGCGGCGGCAAAGCGGGAAATACGATAATCACGCCCAAGTATATCGGTGACAAACGACTGGTCGAGATCTGCATAGCAACACTGGTCACGGATCGCGCGCTGTTGCTGATCGGAGATCCGGGAACGGCCAAGTCATGGCTTTCGGAACATCTGAGTGCAGCTATCAACGGTAATTCATCACGTGTGATCCAGGGCACGGCAGGCACCACCGAGGAGCAGATCCGCTACTCCTGGAACTATGCGATGCTGCTTGCCAAGGGCCCGTCCTATGAAAGTATCATAAAAAGCCCAATCTATACGGCGATGGAGGAAGGCGCGATAGCCCGTGTCGAAGAGATCTCCCGCTGCGCCAGTGAGGTGCAGGATGCGCTGATATCTATCCTTTCCGAAAAGCGTATCGCAATTCCGGAACTTTCGGACGAAGTGGCTGCAAAGAAAGGTTTTTCTATAATAGCGACAGCCAACACCAGAGATAAGGGTGTCAATGAGATGAGTTCCGCGCTTAAGCGAAGATTCAATATCGTGGTGCTTCCGGCGCCGGCATCCATCGAAGCAGAGATGGAGATCGTACAGGCCAGAGCAGCGAAGCTGGCAAGCGATTTTGAACTGCGTGCCGCAATGCCGGAAGCAAAGACCGTGGAAAAAGTGGTGACCATTTTCCGGGAGCTGCGAGCAGGACAGACCATTGATGGGAAAGTAAAACTGGCGCAGACCAGCGGCGTGCTCTCGACGGCGGAAGAGATCTCACTGATCGTGAACAGTATGGCGCTGGCCGGCAGCTTTGGCAGCGGCAAGGTAACTGATGCGGAACTGGCAAGTGCTCTGCAGGGAGCCATCGTAAAAGATGATAAGAAGGACGCCAAGGCCTGGGAAGAATACCTGGAAAATGTGATGCGTAAACGCGGTAAGGAATACAGCACGCTTTATTCGGAGTGCAGGAGTCTGTTCTAAATGGGAAAGGTCATTTATTTCGGAATACGGCATCTTTCACCGGTATGCGCATATTATCTGCGGGAATTGCTGCAATACGAAAAGCCGGGGCTGGTGCTCATCGAAGGACCGTCGGATCTGAATGAGCTGATGGACGGCCTGGTATCGGAAGAGGCGCAGCTGCCGGCAGCTATCCTTGCCTATACAAAAGAACCGCCGGTCCAGACGGTTCTCTATCCGTATGCGGAGTTTTCACCGGAATATCAGGCTATTCTTTGGGCAAAGCAGAACGGGGCGCAGGCGCGCTTTATCGATCTGCCTTCCGGGATAACGCTCGGATATTATAAGGAGCTTCGCCGCCTGGAAGAGGAGAAAGAACAGAAGGGATCTGCGGACAGCGATACGAAGGATAAGGGAGCGGATGGAAAAGCCGCGGAAGCGGAGAGAAAAATGTCCGTATACGAGCGGATCGAGCAGGTGAGCGGAGTACCGCACGATACTTTTTGGGAGTATACCTTTGAAAGCTGTGACAGCAGGGAAGATCTGCTTGCGGCCATGGCGGATTACGGCGCTTCCCTGCGGGAGTTCTCTGAAGAAGATGATGATGTCTTCAAGGCAGAGCATGAGAAACTGCGTGAGTGCTGGATGCGTCGTGAGATCGCAGGGGCAGTGACAGAAGATCCGGAGCGCTGTATCGTGGTGGTGACAGGAGCTTTTCATACGGCAGCAGTGCAGGGGGAATATACGCAGGAGGATCGTAAAAAGACTGATGCCGCGCTGCAGGGCAAGCTGAATCTGAAGGACTGCAATGCAACGCTGATGCCTTATTCGTATTATCGTCTGTCCGAACACTCCGGATACGGAGCAGGCGCCAGAGCGCCGTTTTATTTTGAGATACTCTGGCGTTGCCGCAACGCAGCCGGGGAGAAGCCCTTTGGTGATATGGCGGCTTCGGAATATCTGACCAGGGTAGCGGCCTTTCAGAGATCGCAGGGCGGAATGGCGTCGTCGGCGCAGGTGATCGAGGCGCTGCGGCTGGCAAAGGAACTGGCAGCGATGAACGGAGGCAGGTATCCTGCGCTGGCGGATCTGCGTTCTGCGGCCGTAACCTGTATCGGCGAGGGAAGCTTTGCAGAGATCGCGACGGCAGTCGCAGCCACCGAGATCGGAACGAAGATCGGGAAGATGCCGGAGGGAACGGTCTGCACTTCCGTACAGGAAGATTTTTTAAGGCAGTTAAAACGATTAAAACTTGAAAAATACCGAAGCAGCGAGCGGCAGGAACTGGAGCTGGATCTTAGAGAAAATCTGCGCGTCAAATCCGAGGAAGCGGCGTTTCTGGATCTGAACCGTTCCTTCTTTCTGCACCGCATGTCGGTGCTTAAGACCGAATTTTGCAGGCAGGAAGAGCGCCGGCAGGATAAGGCTACATGGGCGGAAAAATGGATACTGCAGTGGACGCCGGAAACGGAGATCCGTATCGTTGAAGCTTCGCTTAAAGGAGATACGATCGAAGAGGCAGCCGTTACGGTGCTTGGTGAGAAATTGCGCGCTGCGCAAAATGTGAAGCAGACATCTGAGGTGCTGGCACAGGCACTCGAGGCGGGCCTTACCGCGTGTGTAAGGGAAGCTATCTATGCGGTGCAGAACAGCGCAGCCGGGGATGAAGCGATACAGGATGTGGGCAGCGCCATCGGAGATCTGTCCCTGACAGTGCGTTTCGGGAATATAAGGCGTATGGATCTGTCAGGTATCGAGCCGTTGATGGAAAGGCTGTTTTTGAAATTCTGCCTGAATCTGAATAAAGAGTGTATCTGCGATGAAACAGCAGCCAAAGAGATACTGCAGGCGCTTGCAACGGTATGGGACGCCGTGCAGATCCACGAATTTCTGGATAAAAACAGGCTCGTTCACGCGTATCTGGAACTGGCAGAGGATGATATGGTGAATCCGCTTTTGTCGGGATTCGCCTGCGGCGCCCTGGCGGAACGTGGTGATATCGACGCGGAAAAACTCTACGTTCTGCTGGAGAGGCATCTGGCAAAAGGCATGCCTGCCGCAGACGGCGCATACTGGTTTGAGGGACTGGCAGAAAAGAACCACAGGGCATTGATCGCCAGACAGGGTATATGGGAGCATTTGGCTGCCTATATCAATTCCCTGGACGAGGAAGAATTCAGATCGGCGGCGATCTGTCTGCGTCGTACTTTTGCGACTTTTTCGCCGGCAGAGAAACTGGATATTGCAGAAAACATCTGTGAGATCCTGGGCGTAAACGCAACTTCCGGCGCCGCATACGTGAATGGCGATCTGACGGAAGAAGAGAGTCAGGCCTTGCATGAAGCCCAAGATAGCGCCATAGGGGATGTTGATGATTTTGACTTTGATATCTAACATCAGTTGCAGGATGTAAAAAGGTTTATAGAAAAATTACGGGACAGATATATGGATAATACTACCGGAGAAACAACTACACAGGGAACGGATACAGCGGAACAGTTGAAGAAGTGGCGGCTGTTACTCGGAAGCGAGAGTGAAAGCGGTTTTCCTGCAGACAGCATCGGAACGATGTCGGCAGAGGATATGCTGATGGATCAGGCGCTTTCCCAGATCTACGGATGGGATAAAGGAGGCGGCAGCAGCCACGGAAAAGGGATGGCATCGCCGGTGCTGACCAAGTGGCTGGGAGATCTGCGAACGCTGTTTTCACCGATGCAGGTGCGGGTGATCCAGAATGACGCGATCGAGCGTATGGGAATGAAGCAGCTTTTGTTCGAGCCGGAGATGCTGCAGGAACTGGCTCCGGATGTTTCCATGGCTTCGCTGCTTTTGATGATGAAGGACCAGATCCCCAAGAAGGCAAAGGAGCAGGCGAGAGAATATATCCGCAGGATAATAGAAGAGATCAATAAACGTCTGGCAGATGATGTGCGCCGTTGTGTCAGTTCGGCGGTCAATAAAAGGGAACATTCACCAATCCCGTCGGCCAGCGCCATGGATCATAAACTGACGATCCGCAGAAATCTGAAGAATTATGACCGGCAGAGCAGAACGCTTTATCCGGAAAAGTTTTATTTCTTTGAACATGCATCTACGGCGAGAAGCGATTCCAGGACTATAGTACTGGATATCGACCAGAGCGGTTCAATGGGAGAATCTGCTATCTATGCATCGGTCATGGGATGTATCCTGGCCGGCATCAGTTCCGTAAAGACCCATGTGGTCGCCTTTGATACAGAGGTTACGGATCTCACGGAGCTGTGTGAGGATCCGGTGGAACTGCTTTACGGCATACAGCTGGGCGGCGGTACCAATATTGAAAAATCTGTTGCATATTGCAGCACGCTGATCGCTGCGCCTGCAAAGACGACCATGTTTCTGGTGACGGACCTGTACGAAAACGGCAACCGCGCCGGTCTGCTGAATAGGCTGGAAGAGCTGAAGGGATCCGGAGTGACGGTTGTGGTGCTGCTGGCGATATCGGACAGCGGCAAGCCGGTTTATGATCACCAGATGGCGGAGAGGATCGCGGCGATGGATATCCCGTGTTTCGGCTGTCCGCCGGAGAAGCTGCCGGAGCTTTTGGAACATGCCTTAAAACACAGGGCGATGGATTCTTTTGCAGAGTGAAGAGTCGCTATATACAGTAAGTTTGCGGGTGTGATATAATAAGCGGGTTGAACTTTCAGCTTATCAGAAGGAGGAATTATATGAGCGCGCGTTTCATAGGAGACAGCTGCTGTGACTTTACTAAACTTGACAAAAGAAAATATGATATCGTAAGTGTTCCCATGTCTATAATCATAGGCGGGGTCGAATATCTTGATGACGGAAGAATGAGCCAGGAGGAATGGATAGAGAAAGTAAAGAGCGATCCTTCCTATCCCAGATCGGCATGTCCTTCACCCGATGCTTTTTACAAGGCATTTAAGGAAGACGCCGATAATTATGTGATAACTCTTTCCTCCAAACTGAGCGGCGTTTATAACAGCGCGATGGTGGCTAAGGAGATGTTTCTGGAGGATCACGAGGACACAAAGATCCATGTATTTGATTCTCTCAGCGCAGCAGCAGGCCAGCATCTGCTTTTTGAAAAGATCGCGGAGCTGGTTGACGAGGGGCTTTCTTTTGACGAAGTGGTAGATCGCGGTGAGGCTTTCAGGGATGATATGCGCACTATCTTTGTGCTTGATGATCTGGATACCTTTAAAAAGAACGGAAGGCTTAAAGGGCTGAAGGCGCTGGTGGCTACTACGATCAACATCAAACCCGTGCTGGTGGGCGATGAGGGCGAAGTTAAGCAGATCGATCAGGGCATAGGCATGAGCCACGCCATCAACCGCATGCTGCATCATATAGAAAAGATGGGGCTTTCCGCAGAACGTAAGGTGCGCATTACCCAGTGCGCCAGCAAGGAACTGTGTGTAAAGATAGCAAGGGTGCTGACAGAGCGTTTTGGCTTCCAGGATGTAAAGATACTGAATGCCAACGGCCTGAGCACGATCTATGAGAATCCCGGCGGAGTGGTAATGGCGCTTTGATATGGGAAAGGGGCAAGGAAAAAGGATAGATTCCCTGCAGGCTTTGAGAGCCATAGCTTTTCTGGGGATATTTCTGAATCATGCAGGTCTTAAGCTTAACTGGTCGGAGCTGGGAGTTTCCGTTTTTTTCGTGCTATCCGGTTTTTTGATGACATTGGGGCATAGCGGCGACGACTATGCCCTTTCTCCTTTAAAAAATATTTGGGCTGCGGTCAGAAAAACTGCAAAGCTTTATCCTCTGCATATCCTGACCATGCTGATAATGTTCGGGCTTCAGCTTATATGGTCGGGCGGATTCGAGAATATCAAAGGGACCGGATTGATCAAGGAGACTGCGCTTAATATTGTCCTGATGCAGAGCTGGTATCCCAATTCAGCTGTATGCGTATCTTTGAACGGCGTGGCCTGGTATCTGTCGACGGCGTTATTCCTGTATTTTGCATATCCGTATCTGCTGCGCATGGCAGAGAAGCTTAAGCCGCTTTTTATGTGGGGGATACTGCTTCTGATGCTGATGCTGCAGCTGGTATTTGCTTTTGATGTGGTGCGTAAACTGGGTACCGGAAATAATCTATATATCTGGTTTATGTATATGTTCCCGCTGTTTCGCATACCTGATATCTATGCCGGAATATGTCTGGGAAAGAGTTATGGAAAGCTGAAGGCGCCGGACGACGGCAGCAGGCTCAAAATGAGCTGCGTCGAGGCGGCAGCGTTTGCTGTTACGGTTTTGGTTTCTCTGTGGAGCCATACGGAACCTCATAGATCCGTGAATGCCGCGTTAAGAAACTGGACCACGGTATATATACCTTTGGCTGTGATGTGGGTTTATCTGTTTGCGCGCCGCGGAGGGTGGTTAACGGGACTGACGGATAATAAGCTGTTCCGCTTTATCGGGGATTTAAGCCCCTATGCGTTCCTGATACATTTTACACTGATCAAGTGCGTATCGACCCTGCGGAAGAGCCTTGGCATCAGATCGGAAGGGGCGCTCAGAGCGCTGATAGTTATTGCAGAATTCATATTAAGCATACTGCTTTCATATCTGTGGAAGCGGTTCTTTGCAGCTAAGAAGAAGGGAGAAAAAGAAAAGACTTGAAAAAGGGCTTTATATTTATGATATTTTTGCTGCTGTGCATGCCTTTGACTGCATTTGCGGCAGGCAGATGGCAGGACACCGGAGATGAGCTGGTAGTGGTTATCGATCCCGGACACGGAGGCATAGACAGCGGATCCTCAGCATTTCCGCCGCTGGAGAAGGAGAGGAATCTGGCAACTGCCATAGCTTTTGCGAATGAGCTTTCGAAATACGACGGTATTAAAGTATATCTGACCCGCACCACCGATGTGGAGCTTACCTTAAAGGAGAGGGCGGAATTTGCTCATTCGGTGAATGCGGATCTTATGATAAGCCTTCATTACAACGGCAGCGGGGATCACAGCCAGTACGGATCTGAGATATGGATACCCTGCGCGGCTCCTGCAAATGCATACTGCTTTCAGTTCGCGCAGGTATGGGAAGCGGAGATGTCTGCGCTGGGGCTTCATGACCGCGGCAGCAAGCTGCGCATCAATGGTCTGGGCCGTGATTACTACGGAGTGATAAGGGAGTCTGCTTATTACGGCATACCCTGTGTTATCATCGAACAGTGCCATCTGGATCACCCTAATGACAGGGCGTGGTGTGATGAAGACAGTGATATGTATAGATTTGCGCGCTCCGATGCTCTGGCTGTGGCCAAGTATTTTGGACTTCGCAGTGACGAGCTGGCTGTGGACTACAGGAATTATGATCTGGCAGATGTGGATACGGCCCTGATCTACGGAGAGATCCATAATGATCCGAATGCCGGGGAATCCACGCCTCCGGGTCCGCTGGCCGAGGGACAGGAGAATCCGGAATTCGATTCCCTTAGAGAGGCGGCAGCAAATGCCGCTGAGCCGGAAGAACCGCTGCCTACCATAGAAATGCCGGAGCTGGTTATAGATAATGCTTCGGATAATAAGAGCGCATCCGAAAATGCGCCGGCAGTCTCTTCAAACGAAAACGTTTTGGAGACGGATGCCGGCGGGAGCGAAGGAAATGCCGCAGAATCCGAAGACAAAGAGGCTATGATGGAGCGCCTCAGAAAAGAGGCAGCGGAAAGGGATGCGCAGGCAGCTGCACAGGATACCGGTGAAGAGGCGCAGCAGCCCGCGGAAAAGAGCAATATGCTCTTTCCGGCTATTGTCTTTGCGGTGCTTCTGCTGGCAGTGATGCTTATCCTGGGATTTGCGCGGGATAAATAAAAAAATAATATGAATAATACAGCATTATATTTTTTTATGTGATATACTGATACTTGTGGACAAATATCCGGAGAAGGGCACAAGGTATAGTGATGAAGCTTACAGCAATTTGTGTGGGAAGTATATATGACAGGGACAGATTCCTGATAGCGGACAGACTGGTACGTCAGAGGACAGATGCCGGAGAGCATGTAATATTGCTGCCGTTATCTATGGCAAGGCGCGCTATACAGGTTCAGGACCGGGCAGATTTTCTGTATTTTCTTAAAGGTATCGGCATAAACAAATGTGTGACAGTCCGTGGAGCCGGGCTGGATGAGCGTTTTATCCAAGCGCTTGAAAAGAAATTTCAGAGCTGGAAGATACCGTTTTCCGTTGTGGCACCGGAAGATATGGGAGCGCCTTCAAAAGAGGAAGAGGAAAGAGCCGATAAATGGCAGACGAAAGCTGTGCTGATCAATGAGAAGATCGGAGCGGAAGTGTTCTCTTTCAGTGAGCGTTTTCTTAAGGGGACAGATCTGGGAAATATCTCCGAAGCCGTTTCCGATATGATCCCGGAAAACAGTTTTGTCTGTATGAGAGATTCCTTCCTTCAGGATCTGTATGTCGATCGGGACATGTGTCCTACCAATCACGAGAAATTCTATATTCTGGCTGACAGACGCGCGGAGTCGCGTTGCTGGGATTCTTTTTTGAACGGTGAATTCTTTGTCGATTCAAAGGAAGTTATGGAGGAGACTCCACTGATCGTTGCCGTTCCTATACACTGCAAACAATCTTGCTTTGGCTATATCCTTTATCTGGCACAGGAACTGGATGAAAGAAGCGGCGGACTGGAGCAGTGCGCTGTCATAATGGATCTGATGATAGCCAGATATATCACCGAAAGAAAGCTGATGTTTGCAAATCACGAACTGGTGAGCGCAAACGAAAATGTCCAGCGTCTTCAGGAGACGGATGTGCTTACCGGCCTGATGAACAGCAAAGGCTTTATGCGTGAAGCGCAGGAAATGCTGGAAAGCTGTAAAGCGGCAGGGCAGAGGATATCCAGTATCTGCATAGATGTGGACCGTCTGGGCAATATAAATGAGATATACGGGCATCTGGAGGGCGATATAGCCATACAGATGCTGGCGCAGATAGTGATGGACAGCATTCATAAAGGGACTATCGCGGCACGTCTTGGATCGGATGAGTTTATAGTTCTCTCCGTGATCGACGATAACGGAAAGAAGGTAGAGGAATTTGGTGAGCTCATAAAGAACAGACTGTCTACCTATAACCGTATTTCCGGAAAGGAATATACGCTGGAGGCCAATCTGAGCGCTCTTTCCATCACGACCGATGAGAAGACCACGGTGGAACAGATACTTGAGGAGTCCTTCACCAGAAAGCGCATGATGAAGGAAAGCCGCTACAGCCGCAGGAGTAATCCCACGGCTAACAATAATGACGATAATCCCAAGGAACACGGAGCAGTCCGCACCGTTATGGACGAAAATGACTTCCGTTATGCGTTCCAGCCTATCGTGTCTGCAAAAGACGGTAATATAGTTGCTTACGAAGCACTTATGCGTACGGGGCATCCCAGCAGGCTTTCGCCCCTTACGATACTTAAATACGCCACCATGGATGAACGTCTGTATGATGTGGAGCTCTCAACCTTCTCCAATGTGCTGCGCGCTATGGACGAGATGGGAGATGAGATCGAAGGCAAAAAGATCTTTGTTAACTCCATACCCAGCCATTACCTGAGCGAAACGGATTATATGAAGCTGCGCCATAAGTACAGACATCTGTTCAGGAATCTGGTAGTAGAGATCACAGAGAGCACCGATCTGGCCGATGACAGCGCCGATATCTTAAGAAACCGCAGCGGTGAGGACGGTTTTGAAGTGGCGGTGGACGACTTTGGCACAGGCTATTCAAATATGTCAAACCTCTTAAAGTTCCTGCCAAATTATGTGAAAATAGACAGGAGCCTTATCGAGAATGTCCAGGAGGATCCCAAAAAACAGCATTTTGTAAAGACTATAATAGAATTCGCACATGATAACGGCTTTCAGTCGCTTGCAGAGGGAGTCGAGACTGTACGTGAGCTTACTGCAGTAATACGCATGGGCGTGGATCTTATACAGGGTTATTATACCGCAAGACCGGAGTTTGATATCATAAGCGAGATCCCCGAGAATATAAAGGAAGAGATCGTAAAGGCTAATATAGAGGATACCCATGAGAAGGCAAAGAAGGTTTATCTGGTAAACCGGGAGAGGGAGCTTTTCCTGATGAATCTGGCCATGGAGAACTATACCAGCCTGCTCATTTCCCAGCCGGAGCTGGTACTGCACGGCAATTCGGACTTTATGGCGGGCATCACCATAAGGATAAAAGACGGCTGCAATTGCAAACTGAAGATCAGCAATGTGCGTCTGGGGGATGTAGATGACCATCCCTGCATAGATATAGGCAAGGGAGCATCGCTTGAACTGGTGGTTGAAGGAAATAATGTTTTTGAAGGCAACGGCATACATGTGCCCGAGGACGCCAGCTTTAAGCTGACGGGTAACGGTAACCTGAGCATCACTCCGATACAGACCAGCGCATTCTGCATAGGTTCGGAGTTTGACGGAGATTTCGGCCATATACGCTGTGCAATGGGAGGAACTCTGACCCTGCATGCGGATGGCAATCACTGCGTGGCAATAGGCGGCGGCAGATGCCAGTCCGGAGAAGGCATACGAATAGATAAGGGGCGCATAGACATAGAAACGGCAGGCACGGAGTCTGTAGGAATAGGCGCATTTATCGGTGAGGTGCCCATATCCATAGTCAGCGCAAATATCAATGTAAAGATGATGATCGCCAAAGGAATAGCAGTGGGTTCTGCCAACGGAAGGCAGAATATAGAAATAAGAAATGTGTCCATGAAGATCGAC
>CADAHD010000041.1 GCA_902787595.1 uncultured Lachnospiraceae bacterium | reverse complement strand
GATATTGTTCATGTTCTCGCGCATGTACGGAGGCACCCGTGTCGGATATTTAAAGGCCTGGGAGGTATTCTTCTCCCAGATTTTCTCGACGCTTATAGCAAATGTTATGGCATATGCAGTCCTGGCGCTGATGGCCACCAAGGTCATTCCGGCCAGGGAATTATTGATATTGACCGGGATACAGTTTGTATGGATAGCGATCTGGACGGCAGGCGCTCAGTTTGTTTACAGCTGCTTATTCCCGCCCAGGGATCTGCTGCTTGTAAGCGGGGAGCGTTCGACTGAAGGCATACTGCAGAAGTTTGCCAGCCGCCCTGATAAGTACAATATCTGCAAATGCATGGATATAGCGGAAGGCGTTCCGGCTATCTGCGAGGAAGTTGAGAAGCGTTACGACGGGCTTGTACTCTGGGATATCCCCACCAAGGAACGTAATATGCTGCTCAAATACTGTTACGCCAGGTCGCTGCGCGTATATATCATGCCCAAGATACCCGATGTGCTCGTAAAGGGCACGGAGGAGCTTCATATCTTTGACACGCCTATCTATCTTATACGCGAATATGCCCTTACGGTGGAGCAGAGGGCGACAAAGCGCATTATCGACATAGTCTGCTCATTTATCCTTCTTATACTGTCTTCGCCTTTTATGCTGCTGGTGGCGCTGGCTGTAAAGCTGTATGACGGTGGCCCCGTTCTGTACAAGCAGGTCCGCTGCACCATAGGCGGTAAAGAATTTAAGATACTCAAATTCCGCAGCATGAGGGTCGATGCGGAGAAGGACGGCGTGGCAAGACTGGCTGCCAAGAAGGATGACCGCATCACGCCGGTGGGCCGTTTTATCAGAGCCTGCAGGCTTGATGAGCTTCCGCAGCTGTGGAATATCTTTAAAGGGGAGATGAGCTTTATAGGTCCCAGACCGGAGCGCCCCCAGCTTATAAAGGAATATGAGAAGGAGATGCCGGAATTTGTATTCCGTATGAAGGTGAAAGCCGGGCTGGCTGGCTATGCACAGGTATACGGCAAGTACAATACCACTCCTTATGACAAATTAAAACTTGATCTTACTTACATCGAAAACTATTCTGTATGGCTTGACCTTAAGCTGATGCTTCTTACGCTGAAGATACTTTTTAAGCCCGAATCTACCGAGGGCGTGGAGAACGAAGCAAAGAAGGAAGGCAAAGCCGGGGAGGAGAAAAAGAATTGAAGTATGATGATACGGAGAGAGGATTCGACCTGCGGCGTTTCCTTATGTTATCCGTGCGCAGGCTGTGGATGCTGCTGACAGGCGCTCTGATCGGCGCCGTTCTTTTCGGCGGATACCGCTTTCTCAAGGAGAGGGTATTTGCGCCGGCGCAGCTGTACCGCTGTGATGTGGAGTTCCTTATTGATTTTACAAAAGGCGAGGAAGAAGAGACACAGGCCTATTTCAACGATTATACCTGGAATGATGTTATAGATACCGATGTGATCGCGGGCTCGGCAGCAGCGGTCGTCGAAGGCGCGGATAAAGCATATATAGCTGCGGCCACCACCGTTCCCACCATGACGGATATCAGGATGTTTCATGTTTACATCGATGATACCGATCCGGAAATGGCCAACAAGATCATGAATGCGCTTGAGCTGAGCATAATGGTATTCCCGAATTATGTGGACGGCATGGACAGCATCAGTGTACTGGACAGGAATGCCGCGCGTCCGCTGATCGAGAACAGCACCATCATACGCTGGGCTGTGGCCGGTGCTGTAATAGGCATTCTGGCTGCGATACTCGTGCTTTCATATAAATATGTTATGGACGATACCATCCGCATCGCCACGGATGTAAAGACCGCAGGCGGCCGCTGTCTGGGCGTGCTTTTCAGGAATAAGGATGATGCGGCTGAAGAAGGCAGGCTTAAGGAAGCTCTTAATGCGGAATTTGCCGGAGCCGATGAGATCAGAATGTTGGATCCGGCAGGCACTGCAGTCCCGGCAGAGGCGGGAGAGCGGATCAAAGCCATGCTGCCGGATAGCATTAAGTACAATACCGGGAATAAGGATGCAAAGATCCTATGCTGTGTGGCAGCGGGAAGCATAAGCATAGCAGAGCTTAAGCGCTTTATGCAGGATCAGGATACGGCTGTGGTTATGTGCGAAGCCGATCATAAGCTGCATAAGATCTATTACTTTTATTCAAACAGAAAAGAAGTATCAGGCAGTGGTAAGGACATTACAGTATCATCAAAAGAGGAAAAGAAAAAATGAGATTATGTGTTCTTGTAGCAGCTCTTGAACAGGATACGGATGAACTGCCCCGTAAGATGAGGCTTAAATCTGATGCCGTGATAGTAAACCAGGGCGATAGCGACAGCGAAGAGGAACTAATCCGGAACGGAAAGAAGATACGCGTCCTTAACAGAAAAGAGAGGGGCGTTGGAAAAAGCCGCAATCTTGCTCTGGATAACGCCTGGGGAGATGTTGTGCTCTTTTCGGATGAAGACATAGTTTATGAGGATGATTACGCAGCGCGTATCATACAGGCTTTCAGAAGAAGGCCCGACGCGGATCTGATACTTTTTAATGTAAGGGTAAATCCAAACCGCCGTACCTACTGGACAGAAAAAAGCAAGCGCGTGCATTGGTTTAACTGCGGCCGCTATCCTACCTTCAGCGCTGCCGTGCGCCTGGATAAGCTTAAAGATTCGGGAGTGCGTTTTTCGCATCTGTTCGGGGGCGGAGCGCCTTACAGTAATGGAGAGGACAGCCTTTTCTTTATGGATTGCATACGCGCCGGACTTAAAGTATATGCGGTATCTTCCGTTATCGGCACGGAGCGCAGCAGAAAATCCACATGGTTTAAGGGCTATGATGAGAAGTTCTTTTTTGACAGGGGAGTGCTGTTTCATTTCCTGTATGGGAAATGGGCAAAGCTTTGGGCATTGCGCTTCGTGCTCACAAAGAGCAGGATAATGTGCAGGGAAATAAAACCGGTGAGGGCGCTCAAGCTGCTTGATCTGGGAATCGATAAAGGAAAGACTCTATGCAGGGAATGATACTGTACACATTGCTGCTGGCTGTAGGCACGGCCGTGGCGGCTGCAATATCACCCCGGATGACGCTGCAGAGGGGGACGCGAAGGGAAGCCCTTAACAGGGTTTATCTGATGCTCCTGTTTTTGATACTCGTTATCCCTTCCGTGCTGCGGCTTTATACAGGGAATGATTATTATACTTATATCGAACATTTTCATGATGTAAGGTGCGGTCATTATGTGGTGACGGAACCCGGCTTTAACATACTCGTCAAGCTGGTTTATTCGGCGCTGGGCGGAGAGTATTTTCTGGTGATCTTCGGGATCTTTGCCGTGGCGACAGTATTCTTTTTCATAAAAGCTTTTTATGAACAGAGCTGCGATATGGCTATATCCTTCTTTCTCTTTCTGGCGCTTGGCCTTTATTTTCAGAGTTACAATTCGGTAAGATATTATCTGGCCCTTGCCATGGGGCTCTATTCGCTTGGCTTTGTAAAACGAAAAGAGTGGGGCAAATTTTTCATCACCGTACTGGCAGCCGCGCTTTTCCATAAAACGGCTCTGGTAATGCTGCTTCTGTATCCTGCGGCTTATATACCCTGGAAGAAGTGGTATTACGCTGTCCTGGCGGCACTTGGGGTATCCGGCCTGGTATTTAAGGATCTTTACATGAAGCTGTTTGTATTCCTGTATCCTTCATACGTAAACGAGGAAGAGTATCTGAACGGGGATTATTTCAGCATAGTAAATATAGCACGCTGTCTGGCTGTGATAGCGCTGTATATCTTTGTATATCAGTTCGAAAAAAAGGAGCTGTCACAAAGGCCGGCCTGCGCTCTTTATCTTAAGATGAACATACTGGCACTTTTATTGTACAGCTGTTTTTCCTTTGTGCCCTTTGTATCAAGGATAGGTTATTATCTCAATGTAAGCCAGCTTTTGCTGATACCCGAGCTTATATTGTGTCTTAAGGATAAAAAGAGGGAAGCGGCTCTGGCTGCATTGCTGTTTGGGGGAGCGGTGTATTTTCTGGCTTTTCTTTATAAGGCGGATGATATGTACATCAATATCCTTCCATATACAACCTGGCTTTCGGTTCCCGACGGGATGTTACCGGTATTCTGAAAAAGGGGGTGGGGGTTTGCGCTTTACGATAGTTGTAGTCAGCCTTAATGCCGGCGATGAATTGAAAAAGACGGTTGACAGTGTGCTCTGTCAGACATACAGCGATTATGAGATCGTGATCAAGGACGGCATGTCAAGCGACGGCTCGATAGAAAAACTGCCCGGTGATAAGCATATCAAGCTTATCAAACGCGCTGATAAAGGCATCTATGATGCAATGAATCAGGCTGTGGGAAGGATACGCGGCGATCATGTTCTATTTTTGAACTGCGGTGATTATCTTTATGATGACCGCGTGCTGGCAAGACTTGCAAAGGAAATGGCGAAGACGCCGGCTGATATATATTACGGGAACCTTTACCGCAGGGCTTTGAACAGTGTGGATGTTTCTCCCGGAAAGATAAGTGATTTTGTATGTTACAGAAATGTTCCCTGCCATCAGGTGTGTCTGTACTCAAAGAAGCTTTTTGCCAAAAGGGCTTATGATCTGAGATATGCCGTGCGCGCGGACTATGAGCATTTTCTGTATTGTTATTATAAAGAGAAAGCGCGCTGCTGCTATGTTCCGCTGACGATCTGTTCTTATCAGGGCGGCGGTTTTTCCGAGACCGAAGAGCACAGGAAGGAAGCGGCCATAGAACATAAGGAGATAACAAGCCGTTATCAGGGAAAGAAAGCGATATTATACAGACTGATAATGCTGCTGACACTGCAGCCGTTAAGAGAAAAGCTCGCGCAGGATCCGGGTTTTTCAAAAATATATCATGGGATTAAAGGTCTTTTATACGGTAAAAAGACCGGGGGTTGAGCTATGAAGGTTTTGTGGATATGCAATCGATGTCCGGCGATATTTGCCGAAGCCGCAGGAATAAAGGCTTCCAATATGGAAGGCTGGGTTACCGGCGCGCTCGAGATCTTGATGAGGCACAGCAAAGAAGACGGGATACATCTGGCTGTTGCCTTTCCCGTGCAGCAGGATGAAGCAGTGCACGGAAAGGTAAAAGGCGTAGAGTATTTCGGCTTTGTCGAGGATATAGCGCATCCGGAAAATTATGATCCCGCGCTGGCTTCTGCGCTGGGGATGATCTGTGAAGAGTTTCATCCGGATGTGATACATGTATTCGGAACAGAGTATCCCCACACGCTGGCTATGATGAGAGTGCAGGAATGGAAGAAAAGGGCTGTGGTCCATATGCAGGGCGTGATGCAGCGCTGCGCCGAAGAATATTTTGCGGGACTTCCCGATGACATCATCGACAGGGCTACCTTAAGGGATGTTTTTAAGAAAGATTCCCTGTCACGGCAGAAGGAAAAGTATGAGGGCAGGGCATTAAACGAGCAGCAGGCTCTGGAACTGGCCGATCAGGTCTGCGGAAGGACCGATTTTGATAAAGCCTTTTTTGCAAGGATACATCCCGACGCTGTTTATTATTCGATCAACGAAAGCCTGCGATCATGTTTTTATGAAGGAGCATGGGATCCCGATGCCTGCGAACCGTACAGCATATGCGTTGCGCAGGGAAACATACCGCTTAAGGGAGCGCATGTGATAATAGAAGCGCTGTCGCTGATAAAGGACAGATATCCCGAAGCAAAGCTTAAGATTGCCGGAGATGATATCCTGGGAGGAGAAGATCCCATCTCTGCCATCAGACGCAGCGAATACGGCGAATACTTAAGGTCTCTTGTCAAGAAATATGAGCTGCAGGAAAGAGTCCGTTTTATGGGACAGTTAAAAGATACCGAAATGAAAGAGATGTATCTTTCATCTTATGTATTTGTGCTTCCTTCATTTATAGAAAATTCGCCCAATTCACTGGGAGAGGCAATGCTGCTGGGCATGCCGTGCATTGCTTCGCGCGTGGGCGGAATACCTTCAATGGCAACGGATGAAGAGATCAGTTATGTTTCTGCGGGCAGCGCGGAGGAACTGGCGGAAGCCATAAGCAATGTATTTGAAAACAGGGAAGCGGCTCTTATCAGCGCTGCGGCAGGAAGAAAAAGAGCGATGCTTACATATGACAGAGAAGCCAATTACAAGATGCTCAAGTGGATTTACGACAGCATTATAAAAGATAACTCATGAAGTTTACATTCATCACAAATTACCTGACACACCATCAGCTTCCTTTCTGCCTGGAAATGGTAAAGCGCCTGGGCGATGATTTTAAGCTCATAGCCACCAACAGCATGGAGGAAGAGCGTATCCGCATGGGCTGGGACCTGGATCCCAAAGCTTATCCTTTTGTTATACAGACAGATGAGTATGAGGGTGAATGCAGAAGACTTATGATGGAGTCTGATGCGGTGATGTGCGGCGGCGCCAGCGTATACTATGTTCTGGAGCGTATGGACGCGGGAAAGCTGACCTACCGCTATCATGAACGTTTATATAAGACGGGACGCATACATGCTTTTGCACCCCGCGGCTACATAAAGAAACTTAAGGAGCATACGAAGTACAGAAGATCGCCTGTATACCTCCTGTGCGCGGGAGCATATGTACCGGCGGATTTTTCCCTGTTTTTTTCCTATCCGGGAAAGATGCTCAAGTGGGGATATTTTCCGGAATGCATAGAATATTCCGAAGAAGAGCGCAGGCGTCCGGAAAGAGAGAAGCTTAAACTCTTATGGACAGGACGCATGCTTAAGTGGAAACATCCGCAGACAGCCGTGCATGCAGCCAAGCTGCTTAAGGAAGAATACGGCGTTTCCTTTGAGCTTGAAATGATCGGTGAAGGCGAATGCCGCAGCGAGATAGAAGAAATGAGATCAAGTTACGGTCTTGAGGATATTCTGACTATAAGGGATTTTATCAGGCCGGAAGAAGTGCGCAGGAAAATGCTGGATGCAGACATTTACCTTATGACCAGCGATCATCAGGAAGGCTGGGGTGCTGTGGTAAATGAAGCGATGAATGCGGGCTGTGCCCTGGCGGCATCCACAGCAGCCGGGAGCGTACCCTATCTTCTGATGGAAAAGCAGTGCGGACTTGCCTATCCTTTTTACAGCAGCGAAAAGGAAAATGCGGAATATCTGGCGATGCAGCTGAACCATCTGTGTACAGAGGAGGATATGAGAAATACCTTATCCCATCTGGCATATGAGCGCATAACGCAGCTGTGGAATGCATCTGTGGCAGCGCAGCGCCTGCTCGGGTTTTCGGAAGCTGTACTGGGAGGCGGACAGAAGAGCTGGGAAGAAGGACCTTTGAGCGCTCCGCCCATGATGCAGCCTGTAGTTTTCAAAGCACCTAAGGAGCACAAATGAAACTTACCTTCGTTTCAAATTATTTTAACCACCATCAGCGTCCGGTGAGTGAAGCCTTTGCGAATACGGAGGGGATTGAATATACCTTTATTCAGACCGAGGACATGGAAGAAGAACGCATCAGGATGGGCTGGGCTGTTGATATATCGCGCTATCCCTATGTGAAAGTCTGGAAAGGAAACGAGGAAGAATGCCGTGCTCTTATCATGGACAGCGATGTCGTTATCTGGGGCGGCCTTGAGATGGAAGAAGAGATAGAACCGAGACTTCAGGCAAACAGGCTGACTTTCAGATACAGCGAGCGCATATATAAAGAGGGGCAGTGGAAATTCATCTCGCCCCGCGGACTGAAGAAGAAGTATCACGATCATACGCGTTACCGCAGATCAAATGTTTATCTTTTGTGCTCGGGAGCTTTTGTAGGATCGGATTTTAATCTGATACATGCTTATCCCAAAAAGAAATTTGTATGGGGTTATTTTCCCGAGGTTAAGCATTATGATATCGATGAGCTGATGGCAAAAAAGAGCAGGAAGGGAGAGCGTGTACGTCTGCTCTGGGCCGGAAGGATGATAGACTGGAAGCATCCGGAAATGGCTGTCATGGCAGCGGACAGGATGCTGCATGGCGGCGGGCGGTTAAGGAGCGGCCTGTCGGGTGATCTTACAGAGGATGGCTTTGTTCTGACCATGGCCGGCGGCGGAGAGATGGAAGAAGAGCTAAAACGCATGGTAAAGGAGAAAGGCCTTGAGGACGTAGTGCATTTCACAGGCTTTATGTCTCCGGAAGAGATACGCTCCGAGATGGAGAAGTCCGATATTTTTCTCTTTACCAGCGATCATAAGGAAGGCTGGGGAGCAGTCCTTAACGAAGCTATGAACAGCGGCTGCCTGGTGGTAGCAAGGCCGGGGATCGGAGCTGTGCCGTATATGCTGCAGCATGGATGGAACGGTATGATAGGCGACGGCGATAACGACGCATTCTGCAACAGGGTGTACGGAATGGCGCTTGACCGTGAAGGATGCCGTGAGCAGGGCAGACGCGCCTATGAGACAATGATAAAGTACTGGAATGCGGAGAATGCAGCGGCTCAGTTTTTGAGGGTTACAGAGGGGCTGCTTTCAGGTAAGGGTATCGTATATTCAGAGAAGGAAAAAGAGACCGGGGCTCTGCAGCCTATGTGCAGGGATCCGGAGATAGGACCGTCGATGGGAGCGCGGTTCGCAAAACGGTGGTAAGGGGTAAAAAATGGGGTTAACGGATAAGGACATCATCAGTGTCATCATACCTGTATACAATGAGGAAGCGCATCTTTCGCGCTGCCTTGATTCTGTTCTGGCGCAGACTCATGCAGAGCTGGAAGTGATACTGGTAGACGATGGGTCCACAGATGGAAGCAATAAGATCTGCAGGGAATACGAAAAGAAGGACAGGCGCATAAAACTGATCGTTAAGGAAAACGGCGGCGCGGCATCTGCCAGGAACGCCGGGCTAGAAGCTGCCACCGGGGAATACACAGGATTTGTTGATGCGGATGACTGGCTTGAAGAGGGAATGTATGATGCGCTGTATAAATACTTAAGCGGCGCAGACGATAAGTATAAACTGGCAAGAGTATACAGCCGCAGTTTTTCTACGGACGGAGACAGGATAGATGCTCCGCTGCGTGAAGACGGAAAGCCGGAAGTGATAAAACAGGAAGATTATTTCCGTGAGCTTATCATGCATGAAGGCGTATTCAGCGTATGCAATAAGCTGTTCAGAAGCAGCTTTATAAAGAACTACCGTTTTATGGACGGGCATAGGAATGAAGAGTTTGAACTGCTGCTGCGAATGATGCCGGAACTGGCAGACGGGGTTCCCACTCTGGGTTTTGCCGGATATAATCTGAGTCTTCCGCCTGAGGTTGCCATGCACGGTGTATATTCCAGACAGTATTATGAAGACTGGATGTATAATGCGTTTACGGCATGCCGCATAGCAAGGGATCATTATCCGGAATACTGGGAAGAGGGCAAATGCCTGCGTCTGGTGCGGCTTCTGGAATATATGAAGAATATACCGGTCGAAGAGATGAATAAGGACAATGCTTTTTACATGCGCATGGAGCGCTTCTTAAAAAGCGAAAAAGCAGAGATAAAAAAGAACAGATATTTAAGCAGAAAACAAAAGAATTATCTCTTCCTTCTGTGTGCTTCACCGACAGGAGTCAGAAAGATAGGCGGAAGGAAAAAAGAAAAAGCACCTTCGGCTAAAAATACTTAACAGGTTGCAAAACATATGATCAAGATCCTAAAAAAACTGAACAGGCTGTTGGATAAAAAACAAAAGAGCTTTATGGTAGTGCTGTTTATCATGATGCTCTTTGGCGCTGCATTGGAAACGGCAAGTGTAGCCATAATAATACCGGCAGTGACCCTTTTAATGGACTCTGACGCAGTAAACAATAATGCGCTGGTGGCAGGTATCTATAATTTCCTGGGGTTTACATCGAACAGGACATTCATCATTTTTGTGATGTGCTCCCTGATCTTTGCTTTTGTGTTTAAAAACATCTATCTGTACATCCAGCAGAAGGTGCTTTTCCGTTTTATATATACCAATCAGTTCAGGACTTCCGAGCGCATGATGAAAAACTATATGCGAAAGGATTATGAATATTATCTCAATGCGGACACGGCGGTCATACAGAGGAATATCACTTCGGACGTGAACAATATGTATGCGCTTATATTATCGCTCATGCAGCTTTTATCGGAAAGCATAGTGTTTGTATGCATAGCGGTGGTGCTTTTTATTGCAGATCCCGTAATGACGCTTATGATATCGGCGATCCTGCTGGTCACGCTTTTTGTGATCAAGTCCGTTTTAAAGCCCTTGATGCATAAGGCGGGAAAAGATAATCAGGATTATTATTCGGATCTGTTCAAGTGGATAAGCGAAGCTGTCACGGGCATTAAGGAGATAAAGACCGGAGGACGCGAGCAGTATTTTGTGGACGAATATATCAAGTGCGGCAACGGATATGTGAATGCCGTCCAGAAATATACACTGTATACCAACATACCCAGGCTTTTGATAGAGACGGTGTGTGTGGTCGTGATGGTATCGTATATGCTGATCCTGATGCTCACCGGAAACGATACTTCGCAGATGATGGCTATCATCGGCGCTTTCGGCGGCGCGCTGCTGCGCCTTATGCCCTGCGCCAACCGCATCAATAACCAGCTGAACAATATAGCATATTTTGAGCCCTTCTTAATGGGCGTATCGGATAATCTGCAGGATGAGATAAGCGGCGTTTATAAAGACAATGAGTTCGATCCGGACGCAAAGAAACTTCCTGTTAAGGAAAAGATCGAACTTAAGGACATCTGCTATCATTATCCCGGAAGCGACGTAATGATCTATGATCACGCCGATCTGACGATACCTGTTGGCAAGAGCGTGGGTATCGTGGGAAGTTCCGGCGCCGGAAAGTCGACCGTTGTTGATGTGCTGCTGGGACTCTTAAAGATACAGTCGGGTTCGATCAGCGCAGATGGCGTGGATGTGCTGGATGAAAAGAATTATCGCGGCTGGCTTAGGAATATCGGATACATACCTCAGAGCATTTTCATGCTGGATGCTACGATAAGAAAGAATGTGGCTTTCGGCGTGCCGGATGAAAAGATAAGCGAAGAACGCGTATGGCAGGTGCTTAAGGATGCGCAGCTGGATGAATTTGTAAGATCCCTTCCCGAAGGTCTTGATACAGGGATAGGTGAGAGGGGCGTGCGTCTTTCAGGCGGGCAGAGGCAGCGTATAGGCATTGCGCGCGCACTGTATGAGGATCCGGAAGTACTGATACTGGATGAAGCGACCAGCGCTTTGGATAATGATACCGAAAGCGCGATAATGGATTCCATAAACCGCTTCCAGGGCGAAAAGACGCTTATCATCATAGCCCATCGTCTGCAGACAATAGAGAAGTGCGACATGGTATTCAGGGTTGAAGAGGGGAGCATTAAGAGAGAACGATGAAGGAAACGATCCTTAAATACAAAGATAAAGCGGTATATCTGATATCCGTGATCCTTTTTATGGTTATCAGTTATATGAGCGTAAAATACTGTAACGCAGGTCATTCTTACGAACAGGATGTGCCTTTCCGTGTGATCTGCATCTGCATTGCGCTTATTGCGCTGATAAA
>CADAHD010000040.1:9196-20979 GCA_902787595.1 uncultured Lachnospiraceae bacterium | reverse complement strand
ATAAATACATCCTGCGACGCGGCGTCCTGGCCGGAAAGTGGTTCATCCAGCAAAATAACATCCCGCTTGCCGATAAGCGCCTGTATCACTCCCACCTTTTGAAGACTGCCTTTTGACAGTTCATTAAGCTTTGTATTTATCATGGATTCAAGAAAGAAATCTCTGACAAGGCTGTCTGCTTCAGAATGATCAACATTTTCAATCTCAGCTATGGAATACAGATAATCCTTCATGCTTATGTTCATTCCCGGGAACTTTTCCGGAACAAAACCAAAGCGGATCTTTTCATGATGATCGATCTTTCCGCTGCTTGATCGTATCAGTCCCGCGATCAGCTTAAGCAGGGTGCTCTTACCGCATCCGTTATGACCGGTAAAAGCTATGGACTGTGCTTTATACAGATCCAGCGTAATGTGATCCAGGACATATTTTCCATCATATGATTTTGATACATTATCAAGGGTTATCAGCTTTTCCATAATTCAAAGAATATCACAGATACACCCGGGTGTCCACAAACATAAAAAGACGGCGGAGCTTTCACTCCGCCGCCCTTCATTTAATTCTTATCCGTGTTGCTATAAACGTCATCCTTCGATGGCTATCAGTTTCTTTTCAGGAACCTTAGGCGCATCTTTCTTAGGTATGCTCAGCTGCAATACACCGTTCTCAAATTTTGCCTTGATCTCCTGCTCGGTGATCGCTTCGCCTACATAAAAGCTTCTTGTCATAGAACCTGCGTAGCGCTCCTGACGTATAAGTTTGCCCTTCTTGTCCTTCTCGTCCTTATCCAGACCCTTGGCTGCATTTACACTCAGGTAACCGTTTTCAAGTGAAAGACTGATCTCATCTTTCTTGAATCCCGGCAGATCTATATCTACCTCATAACCACCATCGTGCTCGCGAACATCCGTCTTCATGACATTGGCTGCATGTTTGCCATACAGTTTCCTGTCGATGTCGGGGAAATCCATCCTCGGGAAGTCCATCCAGTCGTCAAACAATCTCTCTCCAAAAATACTAGGCAGTAACATAAGTCATCCCTCCTTTTACATAAAAGCTATAAACTATAGGTTTCATGAGCAAGGGGAAGGAGTGTTCAGATCCTTATACCTTTCTGTTCTTCTTTAGGATCTTCTCTATTTCCTTTGTTCTGACTATGTTATACACCCGATTGTTAGCACTGTCAAGAGGTGAGTGCTAATTCTTTTGTGAAGATTTTGTGTCCTTTGATCTTACTGATCCGGGTTTATCATTTTGAGTACCTGATCCCTGCTCTTTAATGCTGTGGTCGCTCCTACTTTCGTAGTACATACGGCCCCGCATCCGTTGCCGAATCTCAGTGCCTCATAAACACTTTCTCCTCTTATAAGCTCGGAAGCAAATCCTGCTACAAAACTGTCCCCGGCGCCGGTTGCGTCTACAGCATTGATATTACATGCAGGAAGCCGGTACTCCTTTTCGGCATTTCTGAAATAGCAGCCTTTAGATCCCAGCTTGATGATCACATTCTTCACGCCATGATCCAGAAAAAACTCTGCCATTTCCTCCGGCTTATCCTTATGAGTGTAATAAGCGGCCTCATCTTCGTTCGGCGTGATATAATCGATAAACGGAAGACTGTCCTTTATATCCTCAAGAGTCAGCGGATTAAAATTCGGAAGCTTGGTATCAGCGAAGATAAGCACCCCGGCTTCCTTAGCCTTACCCAATACTTTATAGATGATCAAAGGATCATTAAACGGTGCACGAAAAAGCGATCCAAGGATGACAGCCCTTGTGTCTTTCAGCTTGTCCGTAAAACGCTCCGGATGAAAATTATAACTGTGCGCATTATTGGTGATAGATCTTCGCGTACCGTCATCATTTACAAACATAGTCGTAACAGGCGTGGCATGATCTTTTTCCCTGATCACGTAAGATGTGTCTACACCAAATCCGCGCAGAGAATTCAGGATCATATCACCGGCCGTATCTTCTCCAAGAAAACACATGATGCCTGTCTTCATTCCCAGTTTAACGGCTGTTGCAGCCTCATTCACCGCTTCCCCTCCCACATTCAGGGTACCGGATACTGCCCTGTACCCTGTTGCGGAAACGGGTTTCTCATCAAAGCCCTTTATGATGGAATCTACTAATGCCGTGCCTATACAAAGAATATCCAGATTTTTCATAACATGTTACGCCTTTTTCTCTTTCCTTGCCCGGAACATGAACTTCCGTGCTATATTTATGCCCACTTTATAAGGCAGCGGTCTGAGCGCCTTATCTGCTTCTTTAAGCTTTTCACGGATAGGGATCGACTGCGGACAATGCTGTTCACATTTGCCGCAGCCCACACACTGGCTTGCAAATGCAGGCTCTTTGGTAAGGCCGACAGTCTGTGCAAACTGGAATCGTCCCTCCCGTTTGTTTTCGATATACATCATATTATAACATGCAAAGGTGCCCGGAATATCCACTCCCTTAGGGCAGGGCATACAATAGCGGCATCCTGTGCATCCCACCTTTTCATTTTCCCTGATAGCTTTCTTCACCTGTTCCAGCAGTTCAAGGTCTTTTTCCGTAAGCGATCCGCTCTTCATATCATCTGCGGTTCTTACATTTTCTTCAACCATTTCGGGAGAATTCATGCCGGAAAGGACCACCGTCACCTCGGGCTGATTATATAACCATCTGAATGCCCATTCAGCCGGCGACCATCCATGTCCGTCTTCAGCAAATATTTTCTTTGCCTTTGCAGGCAGCATATTTACAAGTTTTCCTCCGCGAAGCGGCTCCATTATCACAACAGGGATCCCCTTTTCTGCAGCAGCCTTCACGCCGCTCACTCCCGCCTGTGTTACCTCATCCAGATAATTATACTGCACCTGGCAAAAGTCCCAGTCATAATCATTTAAGATCGTGATGAAATTGTCGGTATTTCCGTGATAAGAGAATCCGATATTTCGTATCTGTCCCGAACCCTTCTTTTCCTTTATCCAGTCAAGTATCCCGACAGCTTTAAGCTTTTCCCACATATCAACATCTGTAAGATGATGCATCAGATAATAATCAATATGATCAGTCCGCAGGCGCGACAGTTCCTCGCTGAAATACTTATCGATCCCCTTACCATCTTTGATCAGATATTGGGGAAGTTTGGTTGCGATATTGATCTTGTCCCTGATACCGTTACGCTCAAGTATCTCACCAAGAGCAGCCTCACTGCCGGGATAAATATATGCCGTATCATAATAGTTTACTCCTGCATGATACGCCGCCATGATCTCTTTCTCAGCTTTATCGATATCTATCTGGTTTCCTTTTTTGGTAAAACGCATGCAGCCATATCCCAGAACAGAAAGATCGTTTCCGTTTTTATCTTTCCTGTACTGCATAAAACACCTCCTGAAATCTTTTCATATCGATGATCAAGATCAAATTCTTTATAACAATATAATAAAATGGTTCCATGGTTTAATTACCGTATATTATATCATATTTCCTTTGGGCTGATGACCACGGCGCCAGTTCATTATAATCATCATCATGGACTATGCAATGGCCCCGGGAATTTCCGTCATCATCGGTTTCAAAAAGACAACGCCCTTTACGTATCAGATCTTCGGCAGTCTCATCACCTTCAATATCGCTCCCAAGTCTGTCATAGGTTTCCTTATCGATCTCGCACAATTGATAATAACCTCTGCTGCCATGTTCCGCGGTATATATATTTCGGCTTTCATCGCGGCAGGCTTTCCATCCCATGCCCATTTTAAAGAATACTTTAGGAACGTTAACCGGCTCACCACCAGCATCATTCAGAGCAAAACTTTCAAGCATCTGTGTAAACCGTTCAAAAAACGGATTAATGATCTCAGAATCCTGCCTCATAAAAAAATACAGTTTTTCCATCGTCTCCGGCTTTTTAGCTGCGTCGATCATCTTCAATAAAAACTGTTTATCCTCAGCCGTTGTACCGGGATCCCATGGTATATCATTAATATCAAAATTGAATATACCATCACAGATTTCGTAACCGACCTTCTTAAAGTATTCAATAATAGTCATCTGGGAGCCTGTCATTTCTACTGACTCCGCTGCTTTTACCATTAAAATGAAAAAACATTCCTTTTCATTATAAGACATACTTAACATTGTTTTTCATCCTTTCATCTGCTTATAATATGCAAAACTCATCTGTCCCCTTGTTTTTATACCGGTGCAGATTGGGTTAAGCGATATACTTTCTCTATCACTTCAGGAATATAGATATGTCGTTCGCATTCTTTCATGCAGCTTTTTTCTGTGCATGATCTGCAATGCTCATATGTCTGTTTAATATCCATCTGCAGTTTACGGATAGCCCAGTATTCCTTGCCAAGCATAAAATAATTGTACTGACGGAACTGCGTATGGATCTCATGCCCATAAGGACAGATACATTTTTCGCAGCGGTCGCAGGGGATCGGTTCAAAATGATCCCGAAGACGCTCCACTACTTCATCATATGAAAATGATAAGCGGGGATATTCCGTCGCAAATGCTTCTTTCTCCTGTTCAAAAGTCCCGATACCCAGGATAGCGCATGAAAAAGGATATTCCAGTATCCCTCCGATAAGCTCTGCCACACTGAAGGGACCTATGAGCAAACCTGCGGCAAACACTTTATTCAGAATAAACGCTTTATCTTTAAATGCATCTTCTTTACTGATCCGCTCGAGCATCCCGCGTTCAAGGATGTTTCCGCTTCCCTGCAAAACATCCACTCTGGGATCTTTTGCCGCACGGTACAACACATTATAATAATGGGAGGCGATCCCTGTAAAGCCGATCTTTCCTTCTCTCTTCAGATCATACAGCGCATCCAAAGCCCCGTACTTTCCAAACACTTCATCTGCATTGCTCTCATCAACCTGATGCACAAAATAAATATCAGGCTTAGTTCCCAGATTATCTGCAGATCTTAATACTTCCCTGTATATCTCAGCTCCGCTGTAAAATCTGGCTTTATCGGAAATGATGATGTTTTTTCTGTCTGCTGTTTTAACAAATTCTCCCAGCTTAAGCTCTGCATCTCCGTACTCTTCCAAAATAGCAGTATCAAAAAAATTGCATCCGTGATCGCAGGCTTTTTTGAGTATGGCCACTGCTGTCTCCATGTCCGGACTGAAATACTCAGGCAGAACGGGAACGTTTCCGCTCAGTATCGGTATGGTCCCAAAACCGATCTCCGATACCCTGAGCCCCGTTTTTCCAAGCATTCTGTATCTCATAGCTCATCCCCGGCATAGATGATCCTGATCTTGTCGCAAAAAGCAAATGCTTTATCATCTATCTTTATACCTTTGCTTACATGTACTTCTTCTAAAGCATCGCAAAAAGCAAAAGCCTCTGATTCTATCTCTTTTACAGCCTGCGGGATCACCAGCTTCTTTAACGATTTGCATCTGAAAAAAGCTCTCTGCGGTATCTTTTCCAAACGCTCTGATATATGTATCTCCTTTAGACTTGCGCAGTGTTCAAAGCATCGCTCACCCATCTGCTTCAATTCATCGGATAGATCAATGCTCTCCAATGACTGACATCCGGAAAAAGCCCGCGCTCCTATGAAACAAAGAGACTTTGCATTTTGAACGGTCTTTAACCACTTACTGTTCTCAAACGCAGATTTTCCGATACGCTGTGTGTCATCTGAAAGCACAATGCTATCCAGCAGATGACAATCCTTATAAACACCTTCACCGATGGATCGGATTCCCCGGGGAAAACTCAGTTTTGTAATATTACCGGTACTTTCCACCAGATTATTTTCTTCATCAAGTTTGAAGCAGTTGATGCATTCGGAAAAGATCTGTTCTATCTTTTCAGGATAAGCTTTGTTTTTCAGATCCGAAACATCACAAAGCTCATATACCTTTCCGTTATGATCGGTGATCCTCTTAAGATTTAGGCAGTTTCTGAAAGACAGAGCTTCTATCGCGATCCGCTCCAATGGTATCTCAAGCTCTGTGATATCAATGTTTCCCGCAAAACACCAGCTTGCCAGACGCTTAACATCTGCAGGGATCGTTACCTTTCCTTTGCAACCTGCGCCGTCCAGAAGAACCCCGTTAATGATGACCATATCTGCTTTTTCACGCTGTTTATCAAGCCAGGACGTCATAGTAAATGCATGGCTCCCAAAGCGTTGCAGGCCCGCAGGGATATTTATTTTTTCAAGCCGTATATGGTCCCTGAAAACATCCTGTCCTATCTCTTCGATATCCTCCGGCACAGTAACCTGCGCGGCATCCTGTAAATATCCGGATAATATCTTTTTCTCACGTATATCAAAGCAGGAATAAACTGACGCTATGATCTCACGCACCTGCGCAGGATAGGGATTATCCGCATGATCGAGACCATCTGCGAATTTCGAAAAAACATATGTATGTCCGTCATATCGGATCGATGATATCTGTGTACATCCGATAAACACGCCGCTTTTAAATACAGTGTTTTGCGTGAATCCAACTTCTTTCAATGACGCGCAATCCGCAAATGCATGGTAAGCGCATTCTGTCTTATCAACAGTAATCTGCTTTAATGCATCGCAGCGTTCAAATGCGCGCTCTCCGATCCTTAAGATACCCGAAAAATCAAATGCGTTTAAATGCGTACATTCATCAAAACAGCGCTCCTCAAGATGTGTAACTGCTTTTGCTTCAAATTCGCACAGCCGGTAGCATCCCGCAAAGCATTCCTGAGGAAGCGCCGAAACGCCCTCTATCCTTACCGATTCAAGCTTTCTGCAATATGCAAACGCAGCTCTCCCCAAGTCCTTAACACGGATATATACTTTTTTAAGATTCGGACATGTCGCAAATGCATTCTGTTCGATCACACAATCCGGCGCATCTATTATTATCTCTTCCAGATCCGTGCAGGATGCAAAAGCATATTTTCCGATCCGCTGTATACCTTTAAGCTTCAGTACTCTCATGCCGTCTTTGCCGGCATTTGCATAGGGATCAATGCAGTCTTCTCCGGCTTTCGTGATCAAAGCAGCATCCGCTTTCCTTTGCACTCCTCTCTCTGAATCCTCAAAATTTATTGCTTTGTAAAAAGCATAAGAATGGATCTTTGCATTTTGCGGCCACGGGGTAAACGGCTTAAGCGTTGTGCACCGGCGAAAAGCATATTCCCCGATATATTCCAAAGTATTTGAAAGGTTGCATTTTAGAAGCTTTCTGCATTCTGCAAACGCTTCTCTTTCAATGCGTCTGACCCCTTCAGGTAACACGATATTCTGCAGAGTGAGACACCCCGCAAAAGCCTGCTCCCTTATTTCTTTAAGCCCATCGGGACACAGGACTATCTTAAGCTTTTCGTTACCGAAAAAACAGCGCTCCCCTATTATCTCTACACCCTTTGGTATCTGCACCTGCTCTTCGCTTCCCATATAACGCATCAGAATTTTTCCGCTGATATAAAAATCATCCAGCACCTGGTCACGTATCTGCGCCACTAAGCTATCTGCAGTTTCCTCTTCAAGGGAATAACTCTTATCCTTTATGCGCACTGTTTTCAGATTATTGCATCCGCGAAATGCCTTATCATCCAAAAGAACATTTTCATTTTTAAAGACTATCTCTTCAAGGCTGCCGCAGTTTAAAAAAGCATTGGCTCTGATCTCACGCACAGATCCCGGAACAGAAATTCGCACTATGCCCTTTTTATCAAAAAAACAGCTTTTTCCTATTGCCGTGAGGCCCTCAGGCAGATCTACAGATTTAAGATTTATACTGAACCTGCACAAAACACCATCTTCGATATGAAGCGAATGATAAACGCTTTTTGCGATAGAACTGATGATTGACGGATAGGTGGTGTGTGAATCCATCGCCTCTATCAGATTTTCAACTTCATACACTTCCCCGGACAGACTGATCTTTTTAAGATTAATGCATCCCTCAAAAACCTCATCGGAGAAATTTGAATCGTCAACATTGCTGTTTAACGCGACTTCGCGCAATGAAAGATTATGAGAAAACACACCGCTCCCCAAATGTTTGGGCCCTTCCAATACAGCTTTTTCCAGACCGTCACAATATAAAAAAGCATAATTACCTACACGCGTAACCGACTTGGGAAATATAAGCTCCCGAAGCGCATGGCATCTGTGAAATGCATACTCTCCGATCTCGCTTAATCCTTCGGGAATGCAGATTGCTTTTAACTGCCTGCATCCCTTAAACGCCGCATCACCTATGCGTTTTAAAGTTGAAGGCAATACTACTTTGAGCAGGGATGCCATTCCTTTCAATGCGCCATCCCCTATGGTATGAACGCCCTCGGGAATGCTTATCTCGGGCGCGCTTCCCTGCCATCTTATCAATACCCCTTCTGTTATCTCAAAATGATCCTGCATCAGATCCCACTCCGATCACTGAAATATCTCTGACAATAAACTGCGAAGTTCCTTAATACTTCCACAAGCAAAAAGCGCGATCTTATACTGCTTTGTTCCCGGAAGCTTCTTCATAAAATACGATGCCAGTTTCTTTATATAAGTAAGAACGAACAATTCATCATAACATTCTTCAGCTATCGACAACTGTTCAAGTATAAGGCTCCTCTTATCATCTTCACATTTGGTCCCGGAAAGTTCAGCAAACATCAGCGGATTTTCAAAACCATATCTTGCCAGCATGATCCCGTCCGCATCTGTTTTTTCCATCATTGCATACGCCTTTTCTTTGGAATCGATGCCCCCATTGGCAAATACCGGGATCCCTACGGAATGCTTGGCAAGCCTGATATACTCATACAGCGGTTCGCCATCGTACATCATATCCCTGGTCCTGCCATGTACCGTGATCATGTCAGCCCCAGATGCTTCACACATACGCGCAAATTCTTCTATGACTATCCTGTGCCGGTTCATGCCGATGCGGCATTTAACTGAAACTACTTTTCCGCTGCGTTTGCATGCTTCTATGATCTTTGATGCGCGCGGAAGGTCTTCCAAAAGCGCGCTGCCTTCTCCGGCCTTTATCACATTCGGTACCGGACATCCCATATTGATATCGATAATGTCAAACTTTTCCAGACGCTCACTTTTTACGGCCCGTTCGAACACTGTGGGTACGGAACCCAGAAGCTGTACGCACTTGAGTTTTTCTCTGTCATCCGTATACAGAAGTCTGGCTGTTGCTCTGTCATCATACTTAAGACCGTCCGCGCTTACCATTTCCGTATAAGCGCTTCCCGCGCCCAGCCGCTCTGCCATCAAACGAAAAGGAAAGCAGGTATAACCTGCCAGTGGAGCCATCAAAATATTGGATTTTAATCTGATCCCGCCTACGGCGATCTCTTTTCCCAATTCATTCATATCCGTAGTATCTGTTTTATGATTTATTCACGATTATAGTATAAGCTAAATTCACAATAATACAATAAAAAAAGACCACGAGGTCTCTCCCCGTGGTCTCGTGGTCTTTATTCAGGCGCTTAAGCGTATGGCTTCGTAGCGTTCACAGTTTATTATCTGTCTCATTGCTTCGACAGGCGTAAGTCCTATACAGGAAAGCAGCTGCTTAAATGTTGACGCAGACTGACCGGAGCAGAGCTGCACGCCTTTTCTGCTGCTGTCCGCATGAAAGATATCATGGCGGCTGTTAACATTCCAGAAGATTATATTGGGGATCTCGTAACCGGCCTTATGGTATCTGTCGCGCATGGTATCGTAAAACGTCCATTCACGATTGCTGCAGCAGTCTATCTCCATATCCGATATCACTATCAGAGACTTTACCATATCCTCTTTTGGAGTATTATTCTTAAGCGCAAGTTCGAGCACTTTTTCAAATGCCGCCCTTAAGTTGGTATTCATTCCCCATTCGGAAGTCGCTATGGATGATAATTTCTGTGCAAGAGTCTCGCCCTTTACTTTATGGATCTGAGACTCACCGCTGAAAGACATGAACAGACCGTGATAGTCGCCGCGGTTATGCTCTGCAAAATACAGCGCCAGGCCAAGTGAACTTGCCATGGGGCGGCCCATCATGGAACCTGATACATCGGCTATAACCAATGCATTGCAGCCTTCCTCAACATAGTCGGGAAGCGCGCGCCACTGTGCCTCCAATACGGCATTATCTTTTTCAGACAGATTAACTATATTCACATTCCATGAATAAGAAAGATACTTTTCCACTATGTCGTAAGGATACAGGGTATCCGCATTTATCTTTTCTTCTCCGCAAACTGCGCGGTTTATAAACGCGCTGAAACGCTCTTCATCATTACGGAAAAACGCATTACGATATATCATCATGGCGCGTGAAGGTACACTGCTGTAGCTTATCTCGCTCCAGCGGCCTGTGCTCATCAGTGCCTCAACGATACCTATATGCTTACGCATACGGCGTACTATACGTTTAAATTCGTATACGGAATAGCCCAGTTTCTGCGCTGTAAGTATACCCAGTTTACGGGTTTTTTCCGAGCTGGCATCGGCTGTCTTTATCCACTTTGCCAGCAGGGATATGGCATGTCCCTCTTCCATATTGCGCCTGTCTTCCTCGAACTGGGCTTTCATGGCCGCCCACATCTCTGATTCGAGCTGTGTGCCTGTCAGCTCATAAAGATCGTCGTAGCGGCCATAAACGCCTATCAGATCAAGATTTGCACGCAGACTTTCAGGATGGTTCTGCGCCATGTAACGCAGCATTACCCTGAAGGTCCTGCGCTCACCAAGACCACCGCGAACATCGCGGCCATAGAATGCCAGCTTTGTGGCAAAGAGCGCATCTTCTTTATACGCATCGGCAAAAAGCCTCTCTATGCGTGTTTCATCTGCTTCACGCAGCGCGCCTATGCTGCCGAAAAGATCCAGGCATGCATCCTGTGTTGTGTTAAGCGCTGCTGCGCCGTTTTCGGTGCGTGTAAAGCCTGCTGCTTTATTAAGTACTTCTGCAAAACTCATCTCTCTGTTCCTCCTTAGATCCAGGACGCTTTTTGTTTGATCATTACCAATATCAATAAATCCACCCTTTTTGCTGATAGCGTCCCAATTGTATTCCTCCATGACACATATTCCGTTTTGCAGGATTCGAACCTGCTCTATCGCAGCCGTTCAGGCGTACGATATTTCTCCATCAGAATACTATGCTGTTTGTGTCACCAATAGCAGGGGCCGGACTCGAACCGGCTACACCGATGCCCTACGCGATATTTGCTGTTAAGATCACTGTAATGATCTGTTTTTTTCGTGCTCTACCCCTTGAGCTACCCTGCATGTTCACAGGATAACAGAGATTGTTATCATAATCATTTCAAAAAAGCTGCGAACATGCAGATCATTATAAATTCTGTTGAAATCATAAGCATCTCATAATACAATAAGGTCATGTCAGATTTTCAGGAACTCATCAAAAACATAGATAAATGCAGGGATTACGTCAGGGATTTCTTTGTATACGGATTTAAGAGCCGCAGTGATTTCCCCGGAAAGAGCGCCCGCACTTATGACGACGAACGCCGCCGCATAGTAAGCTGGCTTCCTGATTTTGTTCAGGAGGATTTTACAGAGGGCGGACGCTCAAAAAACATTTCTTTGCAGATCGATCAGAAACAGCTTGATACCAATCCGCTCTTTTCTGTCTGGCAGACAAAGAGCTTTACCGATACCGATCTGATACTTCATTTTTTTATCCTTAAACTGCTTGAAAACGCAGAAGATGCATACTCCGCCGCAGAACTTACGGATATGATCATGGATGAATTCGCATACGAAGCGGATCTTCAGAGCGTGC
>CADAHD010000040.1:0-9166 GCA_902787595.1 uncultured Lachnospiraceae bacterium | reverse complement strand
AAAAGCAGAAGGTCTTGTCGATATGATCAAATGCTTTCAACTGGAACAGCCGCTTGGATTTATAGGAAATACTATTCTTTCAGATCTCAGCGAAAAGAATGATACTTTCCGTGTAAAACACAGCTTCCCTACTTTTACGCTGGAAGACGAAATACTGCTGTATCTTCTGTCTGCCATCCATGAAAAAAAATATGTACGGATAAGCGTTCAAAACCGCAAACAGGAAGATAAGGAAGCTTTAACGGTATGCGGTCTTCCGCTTCAGATTTTTGTAAGCACCCGCAGCGGCCGTCGTTTTGTATGCATGTATGTTGAAAGCAAAAAATCCGGAGGCTTTAATACATACAGGCTGGACCAGATCAATAAAGTACAGATACTTGAAAAATATACAGGTAACAAAGATCTTTCACTGAGTCTGAACAAAGCAAAGGAAAGTATCTGGGGCGTATCTTTCCGGCCTTTTTTTCCGGGCCGTGGCAGATTACAAAAGCTAAGATTAACAATACACGCTGACGAAAAATTGGAGGCTTATATAGTACAGCGGCTGATACGTGAGGGTGAAGGCGGCAGTGTCACAAAGATTGCCGAAAACTCTTTCCTGTATGAGCGAAACGCAGCGGATGCCATGGAAATGTTTCCGTGGATACGCAGTTTTACAGGAAGGATCATTGAATTAAAAATATTCGGCACTGACGGAGAAAGGTTATTTGAAGAGAACAAACAGCTTGAAGAGCTCTTTTTTTCTGATATGGATAAGATGCTCAGCATTTATGATATTGAATAAATGGAAAAAATATTCTCGGAAATATACAATCGATACTTCGGCATAGTCAAGCGCTTACTTTCACATAAAGGAAAGATAAGCGTTAAGTTAATGACCGATACGATACTTAAATATGGCTTTGGGGAAAGCCTTCTGTTTTTATTGCCTAAGCTTTCCGAAAACAGATACGGGCTTTTTACGGAAGATAAGGGTTCTTTTGCCTCCGCAATTCCGGGCGGAATAAAAACACCTTTATCCGGACTGCAAAAACGCTGGATAAAAGCAGTGCTTAATGATCCGCGCGCTTCACTGTTTTTATCCCCTGAAGAAAGCGATAAACTAAACGAAACTCTCAGAGATATCAAACCGCTTTTTCATTATACGGATTTTTATTATTTCGATCGTTTCAATGACGGAGATGATTATTCTGACGAAACATACAGATCCTTTTTCCGTTCCATCCTTTATGCCATCAAAACCGGAAAACCCCTGCGCATAACATATTCTTCAAGAACCGGACGAAGCACAAAACTTACTATATTGCCCTATCATCTTGAATACTCCGTTAAGAATGACTGTTTCCGTCTTCTTTGTCTCAGACGGACCGCTAACACTCTTCAATATGCAATACTCCGCCTCTCACGCATTCAAAATCTGAGCATTTGCGATAATGATACGGAAACGGATATCACAGTCAAAAGCCGCGGAAAAGAAAGTGTTATACTTAAAATATATGATGAACGCAATGCCATGGAACGCGCAATGCTTCAGTTTGCCGATTACCGCAAGAATACCCGGCGCTGTGATGATAACAGCTATCTCTGCGAGATTTTTTACGATAAAGATGATGAAACCGAGCTTCTTATCGAGATCCTGTCTTTTGGTCCTATGATACAGGTCATCGAAAACGATCACTTCATAAACCTGATAAAGCAGCGTCTTAAAAAACAAGCAGAGCTTATGGATAAGTGAGGACAGGGGGACGGTCCTCTTGTCCTCATTTTGATGACAGGCGGATCGTTTCTCCGTCTTCTCCGAGAAATACGATCCAGCCGCCTTCCGGCATAGGCAGAACATTGGTCATACCGATCACGTGGGTCGTATAGACTACCTCACCGAATTTGTTATATACATAAACCACGCTGTGTTCAGGCCTATCCGTGATCGCGATCTCTGCATTCGCCATTTCTTTTCCTATCTTAAACCATGCCGGTGCATCAGAGGAAAGTGCGATCTCATTTACGGAAGCATCAAAGTACGGTATGTTCTCTTCCGAAATAAACTCCAGACCGTTGCTTGTAACAAGCTTAAGTCCATCCTCATCTTCTTTCAGTGTAACATCCATCAGATCGCGGTTTCTGCTGGACGGGATGTCCGTAAATGCCAGCGCATGAGTAGCATCCGTGATCTTTAACAGATGTGTTCCCAGCCCGCTGTTGACAACAAATACATATCCCGGAAACTCAGCCGACGGCACCACTTCCATGAATGCCATGTCGTAAGCACTTGACGAAGGCCTTTCACTGCAGATGAGGAATTCCCTGCCGTTTACCTTCTGTGCAAAAGCCTCTGCCCCAGCGCACACGGGATCTTCGTCCATCTTTTCTCCAATGTAAAAATGCTGTGCCTGCTCTCCTATCCCCGGAAGTCGTGTATTCTGATCGGCAGCCAGAAGGATCCTTCCGTCAGCACCCGTCTGAAAGGAAATATACATCGGATTTAGAGCAAATCTCATCTGATCCGTCCCGCTGTCTTCCACTTCATACGCCAGCTGTGCAAACCTGCCGTCTTCCGTCAACGCAAAATCCTGACAGCTCGTTTTATACGGCCCTACACTTTCCACATGCATATACTTATGCTCCGGAAAAGAGATCTTATCGATCACGGCTCCCTCCATCCCCGAAACGGCATACGCTCCGGCCATGGTCTCATATTCTTCCGGGATATCATAAATATTTACTGCTGCCGGCCAGGAAGGATCCGTAAGGGTGACCCCCTCTTCTTCCAGGCACACATCCAGTATCGCCTCTGCCATGAGGGCGTTCAATGTACTGCTGCCGCCGTTTGCAAGCACGGATACACTGATCTTTTCTTCAGGTGCAACCAGGAGAAAAGCGTGATTCATCAAAGTGTCACCGCCTTTTCCCAGTACCTTGATACCGGCGTCCTCATACCGCTTCACTGATACAAAGTCCCAGCCAAGGCCGTTTTCATCCATATAGATATCCTTATCCGACCAGGGCGCTGCCATCGCAGCTTTGGAAGCTTCCGAGAGGATGTTCTTATTTCCCGCAAAAAAGGCAGAGCCGAATCTAGCCGTATCGGAAGCCGTTGCATAGATGCCTCCGGCCCCGATCACCTGTGTGCCGCCCTGCTCATAAAGAACATGTCCTGCGGTATACGCCGGTGCCAGATCCTTCATCGAAAGATATGTCACACCGGATCCCGTGCTGTCACCACCTGTAGGCTCCATCAAATACTTTTGAACATATTCCGTATAGTCCATGCCGCTTACCCGCTGTGTAATGAGCGCCAGCAGATCAAAACCGTCGTTGCAGTAAGAAGCATATTCCCCGGGGTCCGCTTTCAGCCGTTGTCCGGCCAGGCGCTCCGGCATCTGATCCAGCAGATCCTCATTTTCATCTTCATACAGATGCCCTCCGGAATAAGTTGATCCCATCAGAGCGGAGGTGTGATCCATCAGCATCCGCACAGTGATATCTTTATACCTCGGATCATCCATACGAAACTCAGGTATATAATCCGTCACCGGCGCATCAAGCATCACCTTTCCTTCCTCTGCCAGACGCATTACCGCAGCTGTTGAATAGATCTTGCTGACGGATCCCACACAGTAGACATACTCCGTATCCCTGTTCGCAGCTTCCCAGCCGTTTTCGTGCTGTTCTTCCGCAGCTTTCCCGCCGTTTTCGGATCCTTCCGCAAAAGCTTTTCCGCTGTTTCCGGAAAGGGCGTTAAAGCCCAGGATACCTGCAATGCCTAATACTGCTGCGCAGCCGAAAATACTGCTGCCGATTATTGTTTTTCTATCAGTTTTCTTTTTCATTTCCTTCTCCTTTATCAAGATTCCTCACATTCGTTCGGAATGACAACTGTGTTTACTATGTCAAAAGTTCGGAATGACATGGTTGCTTGATCCTTTTACGATCACTTTATTCCGTCATCAGCTCTGTCACTGATATCTTCCTTATCCTTCCCGCGCTCAGATAGGCTACTGCGAAGCAGAAGATCAGCATAAAGATATCTGTAATAACGACCGTCGAAATATTGACCTTGGCAAATGACGCAAAGAGCAGTCCCCAGAACATGTTATTTACCCAAAGCCCGCACAGCGTTGCGATCACCGTACCTGCCAGAATCACCGGCATATATTTCAGCGCCAGCTGCAGCATCAGATCTTTTGATGAGTATCCCAGACCTTTCATGATACCCAGCGCATGCCTCTGTCTTCTCACATCATTTGAAGTGATGATCGTGATCAGTACCGCTACGATCCCCGAAACAAGGATCAATGCGTAAAAGCAGAAGTTTTTTGTCGTCTCCGCAATGGGCACCATCTGTGTTTTTATGATACCTTCGTAGGAGAAGAATTCTTTTATCACAAAGTTCCTGCTGTTTCCCGTTATCAGTTCATCCCCGATCTGCACGGCATAATCCACATCCGTAACACCATATTGGTTCAGCATTGCAGCTATCTTTTCCTCCGCAGCCGCGCGTATCCTCTCTTCCCTGCTTTGCCCGTTCGATCCGCCTTCCGCTGCCTGCTTTGCCGTGCCACCGAAATGTGCATCGATAGCAGCCTGAAGCTTTGATATGCTTACACCTTCTGCCGGATATATCTGCACAACGTTTTCAGCTGCAAAGATGTTTAAGCGTTTATATCCGTCATTTGTCAGATACACGACCGTTCCGCCATTCTGCATGGTTCCGACGATGCCGCTTACGATAAATGTTTTTTCCAGCCCGTTATATTCCAGCACGATGCTGTCACCGACTTTAATGTTTTCCGCCCTGCTCCTTCTCAGTCCTACCATCACTTCGTTATCATACTGCGGCAGCCTGCCCTCATATGGATGTATGTTTTCCGAATCCGCAAAATCCCCAAAGCTGATCACCTCTGCCGAATCTGAAGATCCCTTGACGGAAACATGTTCTCCGTGAAAGCCCTTGATCGCCTTTCTTACTTCCGGCAGAGTCAGCAGTTCCTGCCTGAATGCGTCGATATCTGTATCACTTAAGGTGTATACCATTAACACTTCCCAATCCGTTCCCATCGTTGCAGCAAATCCATAAGGACCGTTCCTGGAAAAATCATAGGTAAGCGCTCCAAACATGATCGCCGTTCCTGCCGTAATAATGCAGATCAGGATCCCCGCGGAAGCCTTCAGATTCCCAAAGAAGCCCTTCATCGCCAGTCCCAGGTTGATATTCCCATGCATCTTATCCAACGGCAGAACATTTTTTCCGAAATGATGAGTTCTTATCCCTTTCCTGAGCGCCACCACCGGGGGATAGTTTTTCACCCGCCTTGCCTTAAGAAGCGCAAACACAACCACCAAAAACAATACTGCAGCTGCGGCAATAACTGCTCCGCCCATCCCACTGCTGCCGGGAACGCTCCGTCCCAGCAAAATGCTTATACCGGTATTCACAAACGGTGTGATCAGACAGGCGATCACCGCTCCCAGTACCGAGCCAAGCCCGCCTGCGATCACATACTCATACAGATAGGATAAGGATATCTCTGCCGAACGGTATCCCAATGCTTCCAGCACACCGATCTGCTGCATCTGATCTTCGATGTCACCGCTGATCTTATGTCGTATCATAAATAAAGACGCAATGAGTGTTACCACAGATATCCCTATGATCATCATCATAAAGATCTCCAGGAAGCTTGTCTCATTAAGCTTTTCCCACCTGTAGCAATTATAATCCGTTGTAAAACTCAGATTCTCCGCTGCTACAGCATTACAGTCTTCAAGGTATTTATCAAAATTGATCTCCTCACCGTCAAAAAACAGACCTATGCACTCACGATCCGAAGATGAATCAAAGAGCATTGCAAAGAGCGCGTAATCATCCTCTGACAGGATCACTTTATGGGAATACCCGTCATTTGTGAACAGTCCCGTCTCATAAAAGCCGGCAATGGTGAAGGGATATTCCTTACCGTTCTTAAGGATCACAAAGTCATCACCGGCTTCATAGTCCTTCTTGATCCTGAACGATTCCGGAAGCCATATGGGATGCTCGATCGCCGCGATCTCTTCCTCCGGCAGCTGCTTAAGTTTGCGGAACGCTTCCATCTTGCGTTCCGTTTTTTCGGTCGCATAGATCAGATTATAGGCGACCGTATCTCCGCCCTTGCTCAAAACATCAACCATGGTGCAGTGGATCATACGTCCTTCGCTTACTTTTTCGATCCCGTACTCTTCCTTAAGGATGTCTGCAAAGGCATTACGGTATTTATCGACCTTAAATAAAACCGTCTGCTTTACACATCCAGATCTTTCAAAGCTCTCATCAAAAGACGTATCGATCTTCTTCTGGTTGATCAGGACGATCGAAAGCATAAACACCGTGACCATGGTCATAAAGATGATGCCCAGGACTTCACGCTTGTTCTTTTTCAGATTAAACAGAGATAATCGAAGTATCTTGTTATTCATAGACTACCACCCCATTTCTTCCAGGAAAGCCGTAAGAGATGCGCGTCTGTCCTTTTCATCATCTTCTCCGAATGCGGGCATCCTGTGATCACCGACCACACCACCGTCACGGAGATACAATACTCTTGTTCCGCGCAGCGCCGTTTTCAGATCATGCGTCACCAGAACGATAGACTGTCCGTTTTTGTGGACTTCGGTAAAGATATCCAGCACATCCTTTCCCGAAGCACTGTTCAGCTGTCCTGTAGGTTCATCGGCAAATAATATCTTCGGATCATTGATGATAGCCCTCACGATACCGACACGCTGCGCTTCACCGCCGGAGAGCTGGTTGGGATATTTATTCCACAATCCTTCCCCGATCCCTACTTTCGTCAGCAGTTCTTTTGCTTTTTTTACCAGCTCCGGTGAATTCTTCTGCACGATGAGTGCTCCGGTCAGAACATTATCCAGCACGGTCTGATTATCCAGAAGATAAACGCTCTGGAATACAAAGCCGCAATTGCCGCGACGGAATACCGCCAGATCATCGTTGGAATAATCCTGGATCTCCTTCTCCCCAAAACGGATCTTTCCCATGCTGGGTTTATCCATTCCTGACAGGGCATACAAAAGGGTTGACTTACCGGATCCGGATGCTCCCATGATCACGGTAAAGTCACCCTCTATGATCTCCAGATCGAGATTCTTGATGACGTGCTGCTGCACGCCGCCGTTTGAAAACGATTTACAGAGTTTTTCTGTTTTTAAAATAGAAGAAGCCATATATAATACATCCTTTCGTTCATGTTTACCATGTTACGATTTGTATTATATATGGCTTTTGTTATATGTTCTTTGTTAAACTATTATCGAATTCTTATCAGATTCTTAACTGAGCGGGATCATCAGTGTTATCTTAAAGCCCTTGTCTTCATTGGAAGGCACCAGCTCCCCGTCCATTTTTTCCATCAGGGTGCTTGCGATATAAAGTCCCAGTCCGCTGCCTTCTTCCTTACTTTCCGCCCATTTCTTTCCACGGTAGAATTTGCCCAGGATCATTCCCAGTTCCTCTTCCGGCACTCCCGGTCCGTGATCGCGTATGCTCATTTCAAGATATTCTTCCACTATGCGGTAGCTTACATCGATCGCAGTACCTGCATATTTATAGGAATTGGAAATGATATTGCCGATCACCTGATTCATGCGCTTTGGATCTATATGTATCAGCACTTCCGGCACATCCTGCGCCTTCACCAGTCCCTTATCATCATATTTATTTACGATATCTGTTAGGATAAGCGAACTTTCATCCGTACAGTTTACCTTAAACTCACCAAGTTCTTCCAGTGTTGCGGAAAAGAGGTCACTTACCAGCACATCTATCTGGTCTGCCTTTTTATAGATATTGGCTATCTTTTCCTTATGATCTTCCATCCCATCCGAAGCATCAAACTTTGCAGTCAGTAATTCGCATGTCACTTTGATCCCCGTAATGGGTGTTTTCAGATCATGGCTTAGGGATGCCACCAGTTCTTTTTCGCGCTTCTGCAGATCAGCTTCACGCAAACGGGATGAGCGGAGTTCTTCACGCATGATATCAAAGCTTTCGGAAAACGCCCCGAACATATTATTCCGGTCCATGGAAAGCGGTTCGTCAAGTTTTCCCTCTGCGACCCTTCCGGCAAAATCATTAAGCTCCCTGAAGGGACGATAGATCCGCTTTGTTACATACATTCCAAACACACCTGCAGCTATGAAAAGCGCCACACCGATAATACAAAGTCCTATGATGATCCTTATACGCAGCTGCAAGGTCTGTCCCATGCCGTCATCCGGGATCATCACATAGCCGGATGTTTGTCCGTTCACAAAGATATAGCGGTACGGATATCCTTTTTTGATCGCCGTTTCAACGGAAAGCCTGCCGTTCTCTACAGGCACGGTACTGAACAATACCTCTCCGATCGTATCTGTTACGACTATATCAACTCCGTACTGTGCATTGCTGATACTGCCGGTATCTGTGAGATCTGCTTCGACCTTATGCGCTATCTCATTCAGTTTCAGCACCAGCTCCTCTCTGCCCGGGTCTTCCCTGACACACAAAGTAAAAACGGCAAAGATCAATACCGCCAGAAAATATAATGCACCGCATGCAATTACCACATTCCTGTATTTTTTCATAATATACGTTCAAGTATATAGCCTACGCCCCATATTGTTTTTATAAGACGCGGGACCTTGGGATCTTCCTCTATCTTTTCGCGCAGATGTCTTATATGCACAGCCAGTGTGCCTTCACCGATGAATTCATCATCCCAGACTTCTTTTAAAAGTTCATCTTTGGTTACCACCCTGCCCGAATGATCATAAAGATACTTAAGCAGCTTATACTCCATGGCCTTTAAGCCGATCTCTTCTGAACCTTTGCGAAGCTTATGTTTAGCGGTATCCATGATGATAGTTTCCGTAAGGGCGATCTGCGTGTCATCCACCCCCTTATTATCCGAATGAGCCACTTTTATATTATTGGCAGCTTCCGCCTGCAGCAGGGCTTCTTTTGCCTTTTCATAGCGCTCCAGTATCGCTTTGACTTTCGCCAGCAGGATGCTTAAGGTAAAAGGCTTTTTGATATAATCGTCGCCGCCGATATTAAGAGCTATCAAAACATCATCATCACTGCTTCGCGCACTGATGAAAAGTATAGGCATATCATAGTTTTCCCGTA
>CADAHD010000039.1 GCA_902787595.1 uncultured Lachnospiraceae bacterium | reverse complement strand
CAGGTTAATGAATCACCAAAACATACAATTCTTTTATTCTCACTCATCTTTAAAGATTCTCCCAATCTATCTGCTCGTTTTTATAAAAAAATATCCTGTTCCCATATAATAACCTGGTTAGTCCCTTGAAAAGCGCCATTCTTATATATATCTATTCCGAATCTGTGTTTTACCATGCCCGGTACACTTCTTATGAGTTATCCTTACCTGCGCCCAGCAGCTCCTTCAGCTTCTTCACTTCATCATCGCTAAGCGTAACTCCCTTGCCCATCTTCTCATGATCGGGGCTCCAGTCACGGATATCATACTTAGCCTCTCTGTCATTCCATGACACCTTATTCAGTTCCTTAGTCCAGCCTTTGGAACCCTCGGATAAGATGCCTATATGTTCAGTTATCTCGAATTTAATATCTCCTGCCATTTTTAATCTCCTTCCGCTTATACATACTGTAGAATCATAACACAAAGAGGGGCTCTCTTCAACAAAGCCATTGGTATAAAGGAGTCAGATCCAAAGCGCTCAGATCGATGGTATCATCCGTGATCATGTTTTTTCCTACCTCACTGATCTGTATTATCAATATAGACCATTCTAAAGCGTTATGAGGGTTATATAATGGACTCAAAAGAGGAATATGTCGTCCATCTCACTCAGAATCTTTAAGATTTTTCTTTTCTGCAGTGTTCTTATCAGCGTCGATCTGAACTGTCTAAAATACTATATTATCGCTTACGATTCATAATCTCATGCTGATTATCACCTTCCCAAACAGCTATTCTATGGTAAAATAAGCTTTATCTATGAATAAGAGGTCTCTCATAATACGGTACTTTTCTTGAAAACCGGCGTATGTGGAGGTTTTACAACATTCTCAACTTTTTCTCTTGAAGCTTATAAGCTGTTTGAGGATAAGGCATATTCTCTTGGCGGAATATATGTTGTATTAAGTGTCTGCTGCTGTCTATTTGGTGTTTTCTTAGGAAGGAAGCTGTAAGCAAACAACAATATTTCAGTGTATTAGATTTTTTAACTGAAGCCAAAAAACAAGGGCCTCCGAAACCGGAAACCCTTGTTTTTACTTAATCGGGGTGACGTGATTCGAACACGCGACTTCTACGTCCCGAACGTAGCGCTCTACCAAGCTGAGCCACACCCCGAGTTTGCATGTTTCACAAACTTATAAAATTATAAAGGTGTATTAGAATAATGTCAATGCTTTTTTTATTATATAACCGCAAAGCTGGCACTACACTTTTTGCGAACTTTGTTGTATAATAAGCTTGATAATTTCATAAAGGAGGGGTGTTATGAAAAATGTTGTAATCATCATTTTAACCACGATAGGCGCCATTCTATCCGTGATGGCAGGACATGACATTTTCCTGAAAAACAGTCCTACCTGGCTTACGGGTATCGAAGGCAGCAGCCTCATGACCGTCTTTATTGCCGGCCTTGTATGTCTGGGAATAGTTTTGGTGATCCTTCTGGTAAGCGCAAACAATCACAGGCTTTCAGCTTCCGTTACCAAACCTCAGAAAGAACAAAGAGAATATTACGGTCCCGGATCCGATTCCTTTAACGGAGCTTACGGAGACAGAACTACTTCCGGCGGAGATGTGCACAGCATGGTAAGCGGCGCTTTCGCAAGAACGGTTCCACCCGAGCCCGAACCCGTCAACTACAAACCGCAGCCCACTGCGCCTCCCCCCACTCCCGTGCAGGTACCGGTGCGCAGCAATGATGCGGTTGATCCTCTCACCTTTGCAAGGTCGGGAGAAACACCTGCGGGCGCGGCGGCAAATATGAATCCGCTCTACGGCGGTATAGTGGAAACCAAGAAACCCGAATTTGTTTCCAATTATGCATCCGTAGCCAGCAATGTAAATTATGACCCCGCATACGGCGGACAGCCGAACGGACAGTCAAACAACGGTTAAAGGATAAAACAAAAGCCTCCGGTTCAATGACCGGAGGCTTTTAAAATGTCTTCTAGTTTTTCACGGGCGTCTTCATACGATGTGAAGACTATACCCTGCATACCTTCTTCTATGGCGGCTTTGATATTCACTTCCCTGTCATCAAGGAACACACATTCCTTTGGATCCAATGAATATCTGTCACATAACAGCCGGTATATCCGCGGATCGGGTTTACTCATGCGCTCAAAGCCCGATATCACTTTACCGTCTACTGCAGCAGCAAAATCAAAGTGCTTTTCTTCATGCATCTTATAGGCATCCCTGGGATAATTGGACAGCAGATATACCTTATAACCACGGGCCTTTAGCTCCTCTATCCAGGGCTTGCTGTAAGGATAGGTCCTTATTATATCCACCATACGGTCAAAGAATATCTCCGCTTCCTTCGGATACTCGGACACCCTTGCCTTCATATCGTCCGTTATGACTTCCGTCTCACGCACACCCAGATCCAGATCGTCCCATAGCTCACTCTTTATAAGTCTGTCTGTAAAAACCCTGACAACCTCATCCGGAAATCCCAGATCCTCACGCATATATGCATCATAACGAAAGTCCGCAAGGACCATGCCTATATCAAAAACTATATTACGGATCATCTTAAATAAGCCTACTGGATGCAGATGCAATTGCCTATATGCTGCCAGTCTGTACCTGTGCTTTCCGAACCGGTATATTTCCTGGATCCGGTCCTGTCAGTATAGGTTGCCCACATTGCTATGGGATTCATAAAACCACCCTTGTACTGTACATAGATCTCAAGACTTCCCGAATCATGCGCCGATTTGAAAAGCTGCTCATAAGTGCTTCTGTTAAAGCTGGTGCCCCAGTCAAGCATATCCCTGAATTCCTTTGCGAATCTGGTATTGCTGTTGCCCAGAAGATCCTCAAGCTTGATGGGATTAAGCATCTTATTGATCTCTGCCTGTGAAGTGGCATCCTGAACCACATCAGGATCGTTTGCAGAATAGATCAGCGCCTGATAAATTGTATCCATAGCCTGAAGATCCGTAGATACCTTTGACTTTTCCAGATACTTGATGAGCTGAGGCGCCATAATGCCTACAAGAATAGCCATAATAGCGATCACTATTATCAATTCTACCAGCGAAAATCCCTTATTGTTTTTCATAACTCCTGTCCCCCTAAAAAACATCGCCCCTCTGCGACGATTTCATTCTATCACCAATATATATAAGAATAAAGGGCTTTGATGAGCTTTTTTTAATAATTCGTCTATTGACCGGCCCTTTATTTTCTATTATCATAAGGTTCTGCAGAGATTCTACGGACCCAGTCTCCGGGAATATCAGCCTTAATAAAAAGATGAAAGGATCACAATAATGGATATAGTATGTCTTGATCTGGAAGGTGTACTGGTGCCCGAAATATGGATCGCATTTTCGGAAGCCAGCGGAATACCGGAGTTAAAACGCACCACAAGGGATGAACCCGATTATGATAAACTGATGAGATGGCGTCTGGGCATCTTAAAAGAACACGGCCTGGGACTTAAAGAAATCCAGGATACCATTGCCGGGATAGATCCGCTTCCCGGAGCAAAGGAGTTTCTGGACGAGCTGCGAAGCCTTACCCAGACTATCATCATATCTGATACTTTTACACAGTTTGCAAGCCCTCTGATGAAGAAACTGGGCATGCCCACCATATTCTGCAACACGCTGGTAGTGGCTCCCGACGGCGAGATCACCGATTTTAAGATGAGGATAGAAAAATCAAAATTAAGCACCGTAAAGGCTCTGCAGTCCATCGGCTTTGATACGATCGCCTCCGGCGATTCCTACAACGATCTGGATATGATACTGGCAAGCAAGGCCGGATTCCTTTTCAGAAGCACGGAGCAGATAAAAAAAGATCACCCCGAATTGCCTGCGTTTGAGGAATACGGGGATCTTCTGGATGCGATCAAAAAGGTTCTGAGCTGAGAAAGATCCTTCGCTTCGCTCAGGATGACCGGATGGGAAGACAGTCTTGTGACCCTGCAGCTTCAGGACCGCAGTTTTATCACATATTTACATATGGGATTGCCCATCGAAGAAAAACGTTCTTCGTACTCAGTCATGATATTATCCTTCATGAGTTCGCTGTCTGCATGAAGGTCAAAAGTTGAGAGCAGTAATTCAAAGCTGCTCTCTTTTATTTCCTCGAGTGCAAAATCAAAAAGACCGCGGTTATCCGTCTTGAATTCCACCAGTCCGCCGGACTTTAATATCTGCGCATAACGCGCCAGGAACTGATGCGAAGGCAGACGGCGCTTTGCGTGCCTGTCCTTGGGCCAGGGATCCGAAAAGTTAAGATAGATGCGGTCTATCTCTCCCGGCGCAAAACTGTCGCCTATATACTCTGCGTCCATGCGTATAAAGCGCAGATTATCAAGCGGCTCCTCTTCCATCTTCTGCAAAGCGCGCAGCAGCACGGAAGAATACTTCTCAATGCCCAGAAAACTATAATCCGTATCGCGCGCAGCCAGATCCATCAGAAAGCGGCCCTTTCCGGCGCCTATCTCAAGCCTTATGGGCTTATCATTCCCAAAGACCTCATTCCACTTTCCCTTATGTGCCTGCTCATCATGTATCACATAATCGTTTTCCGCTATCACTTCCCGTGAACCGGGGATGTTCTTTAACCGCATGTTGGTTCTCCTGTGTTATAGTTTAGTTTTGTTTATTCCTGTACTCTGTCAGGATCCTTCGCTTCGCTCAGGATGACCCGGTAGATAATTACTCCGGATGACCAAGTCACAAGAATGGTCCCGTGCCTTTACTTCGGATGCCAGAATTTACTTTTATTTTTACAATATTATGCTTATAATAGCAGTATGAAAAAAATTTTGCTACTATTATTTCCCATACTGATATTTCTGTGTTTTCCCGTGCGCGTTCAGGCAACAGCCCAGGATTATCTGGACGAAGCAGAAGAACGCAAGGACGATCCCATAGAGAGCAATGAAACTCCCAAATGGCCGCAGGGTCCTGCCATAGGCGCGGAATCCGCGGTACTCATGGACGCCGATACAGGCACGCTGCTTTATGCAAAAAATATAGATGCGCAGCTGTTTCCTGCTTCCACCACCAAGCTGATGACCTGCCTGGTGGCCATAGAAAACTGCCCGCTGGACGAAGTGATAAGCATCAGCCAGTCAGCGATCGACGCCAATGAACGCGACGGCTCGCATATGTATCTTGAAGCCGGCGAGAAACTGACTCTCGAAGAGCTGCTTTACGGCATCATCATCAATTCGGCCAATGAAGCCTGCAACGCCGTGGGCGAACATATAGCCGGCTCCATGGACGCCTATGTAGAAATGATGAACGCCAAAGCCGCGGAACTGGGCTGCAAAAATACGCATTTCGTCACCACCAACGGCCTGCATGACGATAACCATTATACCAGCGCCTATGACCTGGCTCTGATCGCCCGCGCCTTTTTCTCACACGAGATACTTGCCGGCATGGCCTGCACCACCCGTCATGTTATAGCAGAAAATGATATGCACGGCGAGCATAATCTCAAATCAAAGAACAAGCTTTACCCCGATCAGGAATACGCTTACGACGGTCTGATAGGCTCAAAAACCGGCTTTACCAGCAAGTCGCGCCAGACTCTGGTCTCCTGCGCGCAGCGCGGAGGCCTTAAGCTTATCTGCGTTATCATGAAGGAAGAGAGTCCTTTCCAGTTCACCGACACCACGGAACTTTTTGATTACGGCTTTGAACATTTTGCCGTCACCGATGCCGACGATCTGGACAAGCGCTTTGATGTAAGCAATTCTGATTTCTTCAGCACGGCCGGTGATATTTTTGGCGCTACTTCCCCGCTGGTCTATGTGCAGAAAGGCGCGCGCATGCTGCTGCCTGACAGCTTAAGTTTAAGCGATATACAGACCTCCATATCCTACAGCGATCTGCAGCCGGGGTGGCTCGCAAAGGTTGATTACAGCTACCATGGCATATCTCTGGGCACTGCGCCCGTGCTTATGAACAGCTCTCCCGTGGAATCGGAACTGCATATCACCTCCAGCTCCTTATCCGGCAAAAATCCGAATGATGAAAAGATCTATGTTAATATCTATCAGCTTATAACCATACTGGTGGTCAGCGGCGTATCCGTTATGGTCCTGCTGCTGATAATACACTTTTCACGCATGTATCTTCGCCACGCCCGCAAGCTGCGCCGCATCAAACAAAAAAGGGAGGAGGTGCTCAAATCACGCTCCACCCTGAGAAAAGACTTCAACAGCAGGCACCGTCAGCAAAGGGACGAAAGACCTCGTCGCAGCAGACGGCCCGATTAAACATCAGGAATACTGCTTACAGAATGCTTCTATCAACTGACGGCTGCGCTTGAAACAATCCAGTAGCTGCTCCGAAAAGCTTCCTGCATCTCCGCCTACTACCATCGAATAAGCCTTATCCATATCAAATGCATCACGGTAACTACGGTCCGATATAAGCGAATCATAAACATCGGCTATGGAAACTATCTGCGCCTCGATGGGAATGGCATCACCGGCCAGGTGGTCGGGGTAACCGCTTCCGTCATACTTCTCATGATGATGCCGGCAGATATTATAGCTGACCTCGGTGTATTCCTTATTCTGCAGTTCTTTTATCTGTTCAAGTATCTCGCAGCCTCTGGTGGTATGGCTCTTGATCACTTCAAACTCGTCGGGAGTAAGCTTTCCGGGCTTAAGCAGTATGGCGTCGGGGATCGCGATCATGCCGATATCATGCAGGGCGCTGGCACTCTCGATAATTTCTATTTTTTCCGGGGTCAGACGATATTCTTTGCCGTAGTTTTTAAGCACCGCCTCTCCGATTATCCTGGAAATGCCTTTTATCTTTTTGATATGCGCGTTGGACTCCAGATTACGGAACTCCACTATCGAACTCATGACTTCCGTAAGCCTGTCGTTAAAGGCCTTGAGTTCCTGGTTCTTTTCCTTTATCTGAGCAGTCTGCTGGCTGATGATGCTCTTTAACTGCGCGCTGCTGTGATAGAGTGAGATGGTATTCTTAACGCGCCCCACAACTATCTCGGGCGTAAAGGGCTTTAAGATAAAGTCCACGGCGCCGTTTGCATAGCATTCCTTAACCAGCTCGCTGTCAAGAGTGGTGGTCATCATGACTATAGGGATGCGCTCCGTAACCTTTTTGACCTTAAGCACCTTTAACAGCGCCCGTCCGTCAACCACAGGCATATGCACATCCAGCAAAAGTATAGCCACATCATGATGATTCTGCATAAGGAATTCCATGGCCTGACGTCCGTTCTCTGTCACTGCCACGGTATAATCATCCTGAAAAAGCTTTTTCAGATAGTTCCTGTTTTCTTCATCATCATCCGATACCAGTATAGTAGTCCGTGCCATATAAATATCCCCCTAAGCGTTTAAATCCTCAAAACTTACGCCTCTTCCTCTTGCAAAAAATCTGGATCTTTCAATATCTTTATCGACTAACCAGGCATTGCCGTTTATCACCATTTTCGTGTTTCTGTATGTGGTATAGGTGACTCTGACGGATACCTTGGAATCATTGCTCATCTCTTCGTCCATCTTGGCCTGGACATCGTCCAACATGGCCAGTTCCTTTTTCTGCTGCTCCAGCACATCCTGCAGCTTAAGATATATCGGGTTTGTACGGCCGTTTAAAGCCCCGACCTTACGAAGCACCATATTCATGCCGTCACGCACTTTATCCATCTCGGCCGTCAGTTCCTTGCGGCGTTTGCGCAGCTTGATAAAATTCTCCTGCTGGGCGCTCATTGTGCCCACTTCCAGCTCGGTACGCGTACCGCTTACATTACCAACCGTCCCCGTCTGTATGCCTTCCCCGGAAACGATCTTTCCGCCGCAGATAAGATTTTTCCTGCCACGGGTGCTTACCAGGTTTTTACAAAAGACATTGCTGTTTAGTATATAATCGGCTTCCACATTGCCGCCGGCAACGATATTTGCATTTTCAAAGAAGGCGGCAACGACATTTCCGCCGGCTTCCAGCTCGCCTTTTCCGTCCGGATTCATTCCGCGCTTGATGACCACATCTCCGCCGGCCTTTATGATGGCAGCCTCCACCGAACCGTCTATTATGATATCTCCGCCTGCCTGCAGTATAGCGCTCTCCAGAACGCTGCCGCGCACATGGATATCGCCTTCAAAAGATACATTGGTGCCGTATCCCACATCACCCTTAAACTCCAGCTGCTCTACTATATTGAGAATGCCGTTCTTTACGCTGACCAGACCTTCCTTCTTGGAAACATAAGTCAGACCGTCGTCTAATATGCGTATGTTTTCCATGCTGAGGCGCGGAAGATTCTTGCCCGAAACCGCAAGCAGCTCCATGCCTATAACATTCATTCCCATCTTTCCGGTGGTGGCGGGATGATACAGCGCTACGATCTGCCCGGGCTGCACATAAGAGAACTTTCTCTGCGCCATGTAGTCTATGCTGCCGTCTTCATTTACATGGGGTCCTACTTCCTCGTCATCGACGAAGTATTCATACCAGCCGTCTTCACCCATGATGGGTTCAACGCCCCTGGCAACCTGTATATCATCTCCTACTTTAAGATTCCGGGGATCGATGCCCTCTTCGTCCAGCAGCAGGCCGTTGGTTATGCCGTATATCCCCAAAAGCACCTGCAGCTTCTTTTTGTCAAAATTATCCGGCAGCGGCTTCTTTATCATTACATAAGCTTCCATGCAGCCGGACATGGTGCAGATATTGATGCCTGTATCTGCGTCATTAAAAGAGAAATCAAGCGAATTGGGATCCTGCTGATATTTTTTCTTCAAAAGATCCGCATGGATCCTCTGCATATCGGGAAGACTGTATATGAGTCTTGCATAACTGCTCACATCCAGTTCCTGCATAAGTCCCAGACGTATCTCACGCATCTGGGTATCCTTGTAATACTTACTGGTATAATAAGAAACATCAACCTTGTGCTCCAGACCGATGCGTATCTCACGCATCTGCCTGAAACTGAGTTCTGAGCTGTCGTACAGCGATACATCCAGTCCCCGCTTGATGCCCTTTTCTATCTCATCCAGCTGGGGATAGCCATAGACGCTCTTGTCATAGTCATCTATGCTCTTTGAGGCAACATGTTCTTCCTCAGCAGCGCCGCCCATAAGATCATTAAGGTCAATATCCCCCATGAGCCTCTGGAAGGCTTCCTCGCTGACTCCAAGGACCGCAGTCGGATCATCCTGATCATCTTTAGCTTCGGGCAGAGTGATCATCTCGCCTTTATCCTGTTTATTCTGAATCGTCTCAAGAAGACTCAGTATATCGTCGTCATCCCCTAATAAACCACCCAGATCATCATCATCAAAAAGATCAGCCATCAGACACCTCTTCCTCACTGTTTAGTTCAAACAGCGTACACTTTGCCTTATTGTTCAAAAACTCCTTAAACTCCTTAAGGTCAGGCTTGCCTGCAAATCCGCCTTTGTATAAAAGCTGTACATGCTCTGCCATGCCTTCCTTCTTAAGCTGAAGAACTATAAGCTCTTCCGTTTCAAACGCAGATTCGATGGTGCTGTATTTAAAGCTGAACGCCGTTTTATTAACCTGCACATGTACCTGATCGGAATTGAATTTGATCACGCAGACTACCGCTTCTCCATGCTGCTCCTGCAGTTCACGATAGTTGACCCACTCCCTGAAACGGTATCCAAGATAAAAAATAAAGCGAAATTTCAGCTTAAGGTATCTGGATCTGTAATATTCCTTATGAAGCTTGCGCGTCAGTATAAAACGGTTTTCATACATTAATCTGGCCATACCACTTAAAATTATACTATGTCGCTCACTGCATTGGCAAGGGATATTATGTTAATTTGCTTGTTTTTCTGTACAAGCCGTCGGAAATAGGGTATAATCTCCTATTATATTTATTTAGAGACTATCATTCCGAATAAGAGAGGTATACATAAATGAAGATTTTTGCTATAGACAGCCCATTCATGAATCTGCTTTCCAAGATCTCAAATCTGCTGATCCTCAATCTGATCACAGTTGTAATGTGCATACCGGTAATTACCGCCGGCGCGGCATTCACGGCAAACCATTATGTCTGCCTTAAGATAGTGCGCGGTCATGAGACCAGCATATTCAAACAGTTTTTCCATTCTTTTAAGGATAACTTCAAGCAGTCAACGATCATCTGGCTCATGTTTGTCGGAATACTCATATTCCTGGGATATGACTTCATGATCATGTACGAGAATCCTTCAAAGATGAGCACCTTTGTATTCGGAGGCCTGATCGCATTCCTTCTGATACTTTTCTTTGGCGGTTGCATGGTATTCCCCATCCAGGCCAAATTCTATAATAAGATCTCCGTTACAATAAAGACTGCATTCGTCTTTTCTTTCAGACACTTTTTCCGCACCCTGATCTTCCTGGTGCTGAAGCTGGTCCCCCTTGTGCTGTTGCTGCTGGGAAATATCGGAATAATGGTGTTCCCGCTGATATTATGCTTCTGCTTTTCCCTTCCCGCTTATGTGGGCGCCAAGATGTATGATAAATTCTTCCAGGAAGCAGAAGATATAATCCAGGAAAAGCAAAAGGCTGAGCATCCCGAAGAAGACGATACCCGTATCTTTACCGACGTGCCTGAGAAGACTTCTTAAGCGCGATCTCCTTAAGTTTATCCTCAATGCGCCTGCGCGCCTTATCCCTGTTCTCTGCTTTGATAAGAAAGTACAGATAGGAATCCAGCACCATGCTCTGGGGCAGTCCCCTTCCGACCAGCTTAAAGTTGCAGAAGCCTTTTTCGATATAATCATTTATCTGCGTATCCGAAATAAAGGACGGGCGCTTTTTGCAGTCCTCAAAGCTCCTGATCTTTTTGTTGGGACAGTCAAAGGGCGGCGCTATCTCAAATTCCAGCTGCTTAAGCGATTCATCGCGGTAATGGTCGACCCTCCTGGGACAATTCGGATAACAGATCTCATCCACCAGTATCTCCACGCGGTCTGCCACGCCCTCAAGACTCTTGAGTACTTCCTCATTATGGTTCAGATCATAATCCAGCACCACCATAAAGTAGTCCTTTTCCAGCTCTTTCTTAAGGGCTTCCGGATCCGTGATCCTCTTGGTAGTGGATGATATATACTTGAAGTTCGGGTATTTCTCTCTGAGATAATCTTCGAGAACGGGACGGTTGACCAGTACCTGGTTCATGCCGTTATCAGCCAGACGCATGATAAGATTGCACAGGGTATCGTTAAGATGCTCCTCTGTCACCAGGGAATTGGTCCAGGTAAAGCGCACCGGAACGCCCGCATCGTTGTATTCTTTAAGAGTATTGATGATATCGTTTTTTGAAGAAAAGCCCAGGACCGTGCGGCCTCCGTTCCAGATCGCTCCGGGGAAGGTTCCGTATACGCTGCCTGCGCAGTATCCGTCATGGAAATAGTATGGGTATTCCTTCATCAGTTCGATGATGACCTGATTTAAATTCTTAAGATAGCAGAATCCCGGCAGATGCCAGTAAATTTTTTTGTCCATTATGTACCACCATTTTCTCTATTCAACAAAACAGGAGATGATTTCCCTGCCTTGTTTCTTTCAGTATTATGCGACAGTATACAGGCAGAGGCATCGGTCACCATTGGAGTGAGGCCGCTGTTTTGTGACCGGGATCAATGTGTCAGGGATGGACCGCCATGGATGGCGGGACAAGGGAGACAGTGGATATGGACTTCCACTGTCGACTGGTCCCGGACGGTTCCATAGTGTATAGCCCGGTCTCATAAAACAGCGAGTCGAACGGAACCGGTGACCGTGCCCTGCCTG
>CADAHD010000038.1 GCA_902787595.1 uncultured Lachnospiraceae bacterium | reverse complement strand
GAGTACGCCGGCAACAATGGTGGCCAGCATCAGGCCATCCATGCCGTTCTTTGCTACGATGCCTGCTACTATGGTGGCAAAGGCTGCCGTGGGTCCGGCTATCTGAACGCGGCTGCCTCCCAGGAAAGAAATGATAAAACCTGCGACTATTGCGGTATAAAGACCTTCTTCGGGTCCTACTCCGGATGCCAGCGCCAGAGCTATGGATAAGGGCAGAGCTATTATCGCTACGATGATGCCGCTTATCACATCCGTGATGAACTGCTTGCCGTTATAATGTTTCATGGTGCTGAAGAGCATGGGTTTTATCTTATCTTTATGCATGACTGTTTCCTTTTCTTCTTATTATTTATACCCTGATTTTTGGACACAACAAAAAGAGTTATATTCCTTTATCGCTTAAATGTCAAGAAAATCCTGTTCAATATGTTCTAAAGTTTTAACAGCTTTTATACAATTTGAACACATTTTTATCACAAATGAGTTCTAGAATGTGAAACATAAAAGGGAGAGAGTCCCGGGATAAAGCTTTGAAGCATCATAAAAATATGAAAGGAAGTGCATAAAAATGTATGATGAATTCAATAACAGCGGAGCTAACGGAGCAAATACCGGCTACTATAATAATGTATATCAGCCCAACATGGGATATCAGAATGCGCAGGTAAATGCCGAAGCGAAAACTCAGGTGAAGAAGAAAAAGCCTGTGAGCGCTTTCGGAAAGATATGTCTGGGAGCAGTCATCGGACTGGTATTCGGGGTATTTGCCGGGCTTGGCATAATTGCAGTACAGCAGGGAGGCAGGCTCCTGGGACTGACAGGCAGTGAGATCGCGGCTCCTGCGGCAGCAGATGCATCGCAGGCCAGAACCAGCTACAATGCCGGAAAAGCCGAGATAGAGACTGCCACGGTACCGGCACAGCATGATTATACTACGATGGATGCGTCCAATACCACGACTACGGTTGTGACGGATGTGACCAAGGTTGTTGATGCGGTAATGCCTTCCATAGTATCAATAACGAACAAGGCAACCTACAGCTATTATTATTACAGCTATCCCAGTGAGTCCAGCGGATCCGGCATTATAATAGGATCGAATGACGAAGAGCTGCTGATCGTGACTAATTATCATGTGGTAGCCGATAATGATTCACTTACTGTAAGCTTTGCTGACGGAAGCGAAGCGGAAGCCCTGGTCAAGGGCGGTGATTCCGGAAGGGATCTGGCTGTAGTAGCTGTGAAAATGGACGATATAAGCGATGGCACCTTAAACAGCATAAAGATCGCCACAATGGGAGATTCTGATTCCCTTAAGGTAGGTGAGCCGGCTATAGCGATAGGCAATGCTCTGGGCTATGGACAGTCGGTAACAACAGGAGTTATAAGCGCAGTAAACCGTGAAATGGATCTGGACAATACCCAGGGAACCTTTATCCAGACAGATGCAGCCATTAACCCCGGTAACTCCGGCGGCGCGCTTCTGAACCTGAATGGCGAGGTCATAGGCATCAACTCCAACAAGATAGGCGGCACTTCTGTAGAAGGCATGGGTTATGCGATCCCCATTTCCGCAGCGAAGCCGATCATTGAAGAACTTATGATGAAGACAACCCGTACACTGGTTGATGAGAGCGAGAGAGGTTATCTGGGCATTACAGGCGCTACGGTAACCCAGCAGGAAAGACTGGTATACGGTTATCCCGAAGGCGTATATGTAGCCAATGTTAACGACGGCTCCGCAGCAGACCTGGGCGGACTGCAGAGAGGAGATTATATCACAAGCTTTGACGGTGAGGCAGTGACATCTATGGAAAGACTTCAGAGAATGCTTATGTATTACAAAGAAGGCGATACCATTGAAGTTGAGATACAAAGACCTTCAAGCAACGGCTATAAGCAGATGAAACTGGAAATAACTCTTGGTGATAAGAGCGTTCTGGGCAGAACCAATTAAGATGATCGGCGTTTATTCGATGTGATAGGGTAAAGCGCCTGCCTGTATTGGGATATACAGACAGGCGCTTTTGTGGTATCATATCTTTTTGTATGGGAGCTGATGAAACAGTTGTGATAATTCTATTTTTATATTTCAGGAGGTTGATAAATGGATCAGGATGCTTATGAAAAAGTATGCAGCGTCTGCCACAGACCGGAGAGTGTTGCCGGTAAGCTTATGAGGCTGCCTATGAATATGTATCTTTGCGCAGACTGTATGGACAGGACCGCTGATATGGTTGAATCCCAGATGGGCAATATGAACGGTGCGGGAGCCATAGACTGGAGCAAGGTAATGGGCATGTACGGTGGACCGGGAGCAAAGAATGAAAAGACAAATGATGAATTAACAAAACCGGAAGAAGCTGCAAAGGATGGAGATGCAGAAAAGCCAAATGAGGATTTAAAACCGTCAGAGAAAGAGGAAGACGAGAATAAAAAAGCATCACCCAAGGGGCCCAAGCTGAATTTCATCGATCTGACAGGACTGCCTTTCGACTTTGGATTCGGCGGGAAACCCAAGGTTAAAAAGAAACCCAAGGGAGAATATACGCCCTTGCTTGAGTTGAAAGATATTCCTGCACCGCACAAGATCAAAGAGATGCTGGACGAATATGTGGTGGGACAGGAACATGCAAAGAAGGTCATGAGCGTTGCCGTCTACAATCATTATAAGAGAGTGGCGACAAAGACCATGGATGAGATAGAGATAGAGAAATCCAATATGCTCATGCTGGGACCTACAGGCTGCGGAAAAACCTACCTGGTAAGAACACTGGCCAGGATACTGAAAGTGCCGCTGGCCGTAACGGATGCTACCACGCTGACCGAAGCCGGATACATAGGCGACGATATTGAGAGCGTGCTAAGCAAGCTGCTGGCTGCCGCCGATAATGACGTGGACAAGGCGGAGCAGGGTATAGTTTATATCGATGAGATCGACAAGATAGCCAAGAAGCAGAATACAAATTCCAGAGATGTGAGCGGTGAATCCGTGCAGCAGGGACTCTTAAAGCTCCTGGAGGGGGCTGATATAGAGGTGCCGGTGGGCGCTTCCTCAAAGAATGCAATGGTCCCTACCACGAGCATGAATACGCGTAATATCCTGTTTATCTGCGGCGGGGCATTTCCGGGACTGGAAGAGATAATCAAGAGAAGGCTGAATAAGAGCAGCGTGATAGGTTTCCACGGAGAGGTAAAGAATCCCGAGGAGAAGGATCTTACCATACTTAAAGAGGTGGAGACGGAAGACATCAGGAAGTTTGGCATGATCCCGGAATTTGTCGGAAGACTGCCCATGGTATTCGCTCTTGAGGGCCTGGATAAGGACATGATGCTCAGGATATTGAAGGAGCCTAAGAATGCGATACTGAAACAGTACCAGAAGCTTTTAGAGCTGGATGAAGTGAAACTGGAATTCGAAGATGATGCCTTAGAACTGATAGCGGAGAAAGCTCTTAAAAAAGAAACCGGTGCCAGAGCATTAAGGTCGATCCTGGACGATTATATGGTCGATATCATGTATGAGATCCCCAAGGATAAGAACATCGGCACCGTTACCATCACCAGGGAGTATCTTGAAAAGACCGGCGGCCCCAAAATAGAGCTGCGCACACAGTGATCATAAAACCACGGGGACGCATAAAACCACGGGGACGGACTCCGTGGTTTTTTTTATGTAAAACAGATATGAAAAGGAGTTATGTTAAGCAGGGCCTGTCTATGGATACATGCTCAGGACATTATGTGAATACAGGGCTTTATACAATGAAATGTATAAACAGAATTATACAAACGTGAATAACTAAGATATATATATTTTTGCTGTTTATCTCAAATAACAACATGGCCGGAATAGACGCTCATAGAGCATTCTTATGTTAATCTGTAAATAGCATAAAAATTTATGTTAACAGGCAATCCCGGCACTTCCGAAAATTATGTTAATTTGACAGCATCGTAAACAGATTACATAAATGAAGATCAAAACAGTTTATGTTTACTATTATGTTGGGAAAGCAATGCAGTGAAGCGTGTGAGTGCTCTGCCGCAGAGCAGCGCTGCCGCGTCCTCCGGGGCGTTTTTGGCGGATTTATGTTAACGCAATGATATGGCTGCTGAAACAGCTTTTATGAAGTTAGAAAATATCGGATCATCTTAAGTCAATTAATATCTTCTATGGTCAAAATGGTCCCTTTATGCTTCAGGCGGCGCCATTTGGGGACAGCCGGCTGCAAATATTTTAGTGGATCTATGCTGCACGCCAGCGGATACCCGTGCATCAAAAATCGCGAAAATTCATAAGAAGAAGGCGGTTAACAGAAGATCAGATACCCGTAAAGCGCATAAGCGGGCGGCTTCGATCTTTTGAACCAGCCGGCAAAATTTCTTTTTCAAAAGTATGGACAAGTTCGTGAAATTGGAGTATACTCCCAAATACACAAATAAGCCGGCATACACATAAGTGGAATGCGTATCGACTATCCTCCGATATCATCAACGAAAAGGAGGATAAGTTTTGAAGAGAAGTAAAAAAACAATCTGCAGTCTTTTGCTTACTGTCTGCATGATGATGCAGAGCATGTGCAGCCCTCTATGGGCCGGAGCCGCCGATCCGGTTCAGACAGAGGGGACGGTGAGCGTCGAGATCTATCATGAACATGGTCCGGAGCAGAGCGGGTGTTATGAAGATGTGTATCATCCCTGCGGAGGCAAAGTGGTTCTGACACACGATGCCGGGAGCTATCAGATATTTACCTGCCAAAACTGCATGCACAGCTGGCGCGGACCCCACCCCGATATCCACGACGGATATTATAAGAGGGAAAGGACCTGCACGGCTGATCTGGCCGGGAGCTTCTATATCGAGAGGATGACAGACGGAAAGAAGGTTTATCTGGCAGCCGGACTGATAAATCTGTCGGATGTTATCGATGATTACAGTATAGAATGGGGAGAAGAAGGAGAGTATGTATCGGGGCGGAACAAGGTGCTGCCTCTCAGAAGAAGAGGAACATTCAAAGCGACGCTGACCTTTCATGACAAAAAACTTGATCAGGAATTCACAAAAGAACTGGAATTCACTGACCTGACAGCAGTGCTTCATGTGGAGTACAGAAATGAAGGTGAGCTGACTGCCGAGATGGATGTGGACTACGGAATGGGGCTTGAAGATGTCACTCCTCCGGTTAAAACAGGATATGATTTCTGCGGGTATTACTGTGGCGACAAGCGTTACTATGATGAGAATGGAAAACCTGCAGACTATGGTCTGGAACCGATAATGGATCTGGAGCTGGTGCTCGAAGCCCGGTGGAAAGCGGCTGAATATCCTTTTTATTACGGGAGCGATGCTGACGGTGATGGCAGGCCGGATAAGCAGGGCTTTCTCACTTATGATGCAGCGCCGCCGGATATTGATATCGGAGAAGTCGCAATGCGTCCCGGGTATTATCTTGACGGATATTACATAGGAGATACAAAGGTATACGATGCCGACGGCAGCGCGCTGGGAATATGGAAGACAGTTCCGGGAGAGACTCCGCTTATACTTAAGGAGCGATGGATACAGAAGAAATATGTCCTTCGTTACGGCAGCGATGCAGATGGAAACGGCATTCCCGATAAAAGCGTTACGCTGGTATACGGCGACAGCCTGCCGGCGCTTGAACCGCCTGCCGCTAAGGATGGATATGTATTCGACGGATATTATTACGGCGGTCGGCAGATTTATAACGGTAGCGGAAAGCCGGTATCCGAACTGCCGGAATTATTCGAGAATGAGGAATGCAGCCTTGAGAGCGGATGGCATATAAAGCATTATGTTCTGTATTATGGGGCGGACCGAAACGGAGACGGTGTACCTGACGGAAGAGTAGAGCTGGATCATGGCAGTGCCATACCAGATCTTGACATAGGCCTTTTGGAGCAAAAGACGGGATACAGTTTCAGCGGCTTCAGCCTGAAAGGGATCGGCATATGCAACGGTTTGGGAAAAGGCGCCGGGGTATTCAGGCCCTCTTTTGCAGAAGGCAGTTATATACTGGAGCCCGCCTGGTCTCCGATGAGCTTTGTTTTATATTATGGCCCCGATTCCGACGAGGACGGCAGGCCGGACAGATCGGCGGTTGTTGTATATGACAGCATGCCTCCCGTGCTTGAGATACCTGATGCTTCCGCGCGCAGGGGATACCGCTTTGACGGATACCTCCTGGGGAACAGGAAGCTGTTTGATAAAAACGGAAAAGCATTGGGAAAATGGAATATTATACCGAAAGAAGGAGAGGATGTATTACGGGAAAGCTGGAAGGGAGTGAGAATAACGCTGCGTTATGGCGAAGATAAAGACGGAGACGGCGCGCCTGACAGCAGGGCTGAATTTGCATACGGAGATATGATCCCGGATCTGGGACTGGGAGAACCCGCCCCCAGAAAAGGATATGTATTCAAAGGTTATTATGTTGAAGATGTGATGATATACGGCGCGGGAGGTCATCCTCAGGGCAGCTGGCTTCATTTTGATGAGGAGAAGGAATATATTCTTTTGCAGAAGTGGCAGGTAAAGGATTATGACGTCAAGTACGGAAAGGATGAAGATGGCGACGGAGCGCCTGATGGCATTTTGAAAGTGACATACGGCGACGAAACATATGCTGATGTGGAAGTACCGCAGCTGAAAGAGAATGAGATATTTGACGGGTACTTTCTTGAAGAGGATATGGTATTTGATAAGGAAGGAAAGTCAATGGGGATCTGGCGCTGGGATGTGGACGAGCCAGTGCTGAGGTTAAAGAGCCATACTGCAAAGACAAGTGTTAAGCCCGGAGGAGAAGAGGAAGAAAACGGAAATACGGAGGAAAACGACGGCGAAGAGAGCAATACTAACGGTGAAGGTGAAGAAGGCGGCAATACCGGCGGCGAAGGCGGCAGTACCGGTGACGGCAGCGCAAGCGGCAACGGAATCGGAGATGGCGGCGAGGGCAGCGTAAGCGGTAACGGAAGCGGCAGCAGCAGTGAAAACAGCGTAAGCGGGAATTCCGGCGGGCAACATGTTATCACGGACCCGTCACGGAGAAACGGCAGGAAAACTGCTGACAGTACGCAGGAAGCTGCAGCTGAGGCCGACGCGGCAGCCGGGGAAGAGGCTTTTTACGGAACAGATTCTCCTGCGCCCACGGTGGGAGAAGAAGGTATGCCTGTATTAACGGAAGATGAGGAAACGGCTTTGAGCGGCGGAGAGACCGGGGCTGATGAAGAAGCGACGGAAGCCATAGGAACGGAGAGCCGGCAGGATAAGAAAATAGAAGAAAAGAAGGCAGATGCCGCTATCCCTGTAATAAAAAGAGTTGCCAAGGCCGGGGCAGTCACTGTGGGCGGCATAGGCAGCGTGCTGGCAGTATATGCCGGCCTGGTATATGTGCTGGCTATGGCAGAGGTAGATACCATAAGACCTGACGGAAGCCGTAAGAGGCTCTGCAAACTGAGCATACAATCGGAAAAGGGCAAGGCATTTATGATAAGGCTGGGAAGCAGTCTTCAGGAAAAGTGCGAGACGGACAGGCTGTGTCTGAAGCTGCCGCTATTATTTGCCCTGCGATACAAGGATCATACAATAATCGTGCAGAGCAGGGGAAAGAGTCAGGAAAAGCGTATAGGCAGGGAAATATTTATAAGTATCTGAGCAGGCGGGGGGCGTAAGCCTCCCGTCTTTCGGTATGCGCCTGTACTTGAAACTTAGGCGTAAACAGAGTAAAATGAATTGATATGATCAATATATTCAGGGAAATGGACAAAAAGAAAAGCGCTGTCCCGGCTTCATTTCGCAAACAGACCGAGATAGAGACGGCGGCAGTGTCGGAATATATACTCTCAAGACTTGTCCCGGTCAGCGATGATATCCAGAATGCTGATGTGGATGCATTGGGATATCTTGAGATGCTTTTTTTTCGTGTAAAAGAGGATAAACGGATACCTGCGGACAACAGGTCTCTTCTTGATATATTGGATAAGATGGAAGAGGATCTGGATTATTCCGTCGAGATATTTGGCGAAAGAGCTTCCTATATACTGGATTTCTTAGAGGCCGATACCCTGAAACATGCTGTGGAAAAAAGCACCAATGAGCGGGAGCGCCAGGTGCTTGGAAGAATACTGAGACTGCGCCGGACATATCTGTGCATCAGACAGGAGAGCGTAAAAGCAATCCTTAAGCCCAGGGATATCAGAGATTACCTGGACAGGTTTGTGATAGGGCAGAAGGATGCAAAGACTGTCATCAGCACGGCTGTATACGGCCACGGTAAAAGAGTGCGCCATCCTGAGGAACGTTTTGCGCCTGATGTCGTCCTTCTGATAGGTCCTTCCGGCTGCGGCAAGACCGAGATAATGAGAAAGATCCGTGAGATCACGGATTACCCTATGATATTTACGGATGTTTCCTCTTTGGGAGCCAGCCAGTACAGAGGACGGCATAAGGAAGACATACTTCTCGAGCTTTATGAAGAGGCGGGAAGAAAGAAGAATCTGGCCGAAAAGGGCATAATCTTCATGGATGAATTTGATAAGCTCCTTCTTCCTGCTGTAAGTGAAAGGGGAGTTAATGTTCATGATGACGTTCAGTCGCAGCTTCTTACCATGCTCGAGGGCAGTGAAGTAGAGCTTAAGTGTGACGGACAGCAGCTTCTGCTTGACACTTCCAGGATGCTGTTTGTTCTGGCAGGCGCTTTTCAGGGACTGGAAGAATATATTAAGTCGGATAAGAGGGAAAAGAGCAGGATACCCGGCGGCATAGGATACGGCGCGCTGCTGGAAAAAGATATGAATCTGGATTTCATCAGAGATAACATCAATCATGAAGTCCTTATGAAATACGGAATGAAGAGGGAGCTGGCAGGTCGTGTATCCAGCATAGCCGTGCTGGAAAAACTTGACCGTGAAGATATGATACGCATACTTACGGTTCCGGAGGACAGTCTGGTGCAGCGTTATGAAAGAGAGCTGCGACTCTCTTCGGGCGCAGAGCTGCTGTTTACGGATGAAGCTCTTGAGGCTGTGGCGGATGCCGCGCTAAAGACGCCGGTGGGCGCCAGGGCTCTGCAGAGCATAATGGGTAAAGTTCTCAGAAAAGTGATGTATAAAGCGCCTGGCATTAAGGGGCTGAGGCGCGTAGTGATAAACGGCGCAGTGGTTACTGACGGGGAAGAACCCCTGTATGAGATAGAAGGCGGAGATGAACAAAGTATTTGCCTGTAAAACCGATGCTAAAGCAGCATATTATATAGAAAGCAGAATGGCCGAATATCAGGACCAATGCGGCAGCTTTACCTCTCCGGACTTAGTCTTTGATTATCTGCGGATACTTGTGCATTATATAACCGATATCCGTCCTGCTGCAGAGCATAATATGGACAGCATGTTAAAGCTGATGGGGGCCAGTTATAAGGAAAAGGGATACCGTACGCCTTTCTGGGCGATAATCCGTGAAGCTGCCGGGGTAAATCCTCAGGACGAGCTTTTTTACAAGGCGCGTAATGTGGAAATGGAGATCAGCAATGAGGATCTTGATGAGATATTTTCTTTCATGGAGTATGAGCTTTTAAAGGATCCTGACAATGAAGAATGCGAAAGGTCCCTGGGAACGCTTGCGGTCTGCAGAGTCAAATATCAGCAGAACAAAGTCCGGAATATACGCATGAGAGAAAGAAAGCGCAGCACGGGGAAAAAAGAACAGCCCTTCTTTCTGGCGGAATGCGAACGTTTTGTAAAGGATTATACTCCTGAGCGCATCAAGGCTTATCTTGACCGCTTTATCCTTGGACAGGATGAATCAAAGGAAGTACTCAGTACAGCGGTATATAATCATCTGCTCCGCATACTTCATCCGGAGGAAAAACTGCTTAAAACCAATGTGCTGATGGTGGGACCGTCAGGCTGCGGAAAAACGGAGATAATAAGACGGCTTTCCGAGCTGCTCCCATTGCCTGTTGTTATAACGGATTTCAGTGGCATAGTCGCTACGCCGTGGAAAGGCAGAAATAAGGAAGAATCTTTGCTGAATCTTTATATCAAAGCCGGCAAGGATCTTGAACTCACCGAATGCGGAATAGTATTCTGTGATGAATTTGATAAGGTTATCCCCGCCAAGCTATATTCCAAAGGCGGTGATATCAACCAGGAACTGCAGGGACAGCTGCTGGGCATGTTTGAAGGAACGGATGTTGATGTTCCGCTTCAGGATAAATCAGGGGCGGACAGCATCATAATGGATACGAGCAATATCCTCTTTGTCTGCGCCGGAGCTTTTGAAGGTCTGGAAAAGATCGTAAGAAAGGATTATGTAAAAAGCGGCATAGGTTTTGGCAGCGAAGTTGAAAAGGATGAAAACTTTGAGATGACCGGAATGCACCTTAAGACCGAGCATCTGATGGAATACGGCATGAAGCCGGAGCTGGCCGGAAGACTCAGCACTGTCACCGTGCTTAGAAAACTTGACCGTGAGATGATGAGGCGGGTGCTGACCGAACCGGAAGACAGCATACTTTCGCGTTACGAAAGAGAGCTGTTCATTGACGACGGGGTAAAGCTCACTCTTACAGACGGGGCGCTGGATGTTATCACGGACAGGGTGATGGAGATGAGCATAGGAGCCAGAGGACTGAATTCCGTTGTCAGGGAGATCTTGTCGGAGGTATTGTTTGAAGTGCCGTCCATGAGCGGCGTCAGGGAAGTGATCATAACCGAAGGCGCAGCAAGGCTCGAAGAAAAAGCAACATATATGTAGATCATAGGATGAGGCCGGATTATGAAAGTAATAGAAAACAAAAAAATAGGTAAGCTGCAGATGGCGGTGCTGTTGCGGACCATTCTGCCTGTGCTGGTGATGTGCATAGTCATACTGGTGGCTGTCATGCTCAATACCCGCAGTTCTCTGGAGAAACAGGTATACAGTTCGCTGGAGGCGGTGGCTGTATCCGTGGCGCAGGCCTATGATGAGATGTATCCAGGCGATTATGTGCTGGTGGGAGATAAAATTGTTTCGCTTTATAAAGGCGAGAAGGAACTGACCGGAGATCATGCATATCTGGACAGAGTGGGAGAAAGCTGCGGCATGAACATTACGCTGTTTTATAAAGATGCCCGTATTCTGACTACGCTCAAAGATAAGGACGGAGTGCGTTATATAGGAAGCGGCGTGCATACCAGCATCATCAGTGAGATGGAGAGAAAGATGATGCCGCTGAAATTTAAAACGGAGATAGAAGAGGGGAAATACTATTATGTATGTTATGTGCCCCTTATCAATTCGGACGGCTCGCTTGCGGGGATGGTAGGCACGGCTATCACGGCAGCAGAGGTAAGACGTGAAGAAACGTCTTCATCAGTGCCTATATGGATAATAACCGTGCTGGGACTGCTTACGGCCAGCATCATAAGCATACGCTACACTAATTCCATAGTATCTGCGGTTAAGAGCATGCATTCGTTTCTGTCTAATATGGTATCAGGCAAGTTAAGCAATGAGATGCCTCACGATGTGCTTACGCGTGGCGACGAGATCGGCGCAACCGGTGAAGACATTGTGAGAATGCAGAATGCCGTCAGGATACTGGTAGAGTGCGATCCGCTTACCACGCTGTATAACAGGCGCTGCGGCGATGCGAAATTTAAAGTGATCCAAAAAAGGTCGGTAGAATCCGGATCGCCTTTCTGCATTGCTATTGGCGATATCGACTTCTTTAAAAAAGTAAATGATACATACGGCCATGATGCGGGCGATGTGGTGCTTAAGCATGTAGCGGGCGAATTAAAGAATCTTATGGCCGGAAGAGGACATGCTGTAAGATGGGGCGGTGAGGAATTCCTGCTTATATTTGAAGATATGCGTCTGGTGCCTGCTGCTGCATCCATAGAGACTTTTATAGACAAGATCAGAGCGGCGCATATAACCTACGGCGCTCTGGATATAAGGATAACCATGACTCTCGGTCTCGTAGAAGGGGCGCCGGATAAGAGCATGGAGGAAATGGTCAAGGAGGCTGATGAAAAGCTTTATTACGGAAAGCAGAACGGCAGAAACCAGCTGGTCGTCACTCCCGGTGAGCCGCAGCCTTCATATCGTCTGCTGCTTGTAGAGGAAATGGATATGCTCAGATCCGATACGGTTATCACATTCTCGGAGGATTTCCTGGATTCGGAAAATCTGATGAAGCTGTTATCGGATAATGCGTTAAAAGATATTGCAAACGGCGACGACTTTGTGGAGGATAATACCAAAAACAACGGGGAAGAGGAAAGCGATGAGTAAGCAGTTGGCTGAGGTAAATGATAAAGAGAATAAGATGGGCGTAATGCCCATGAACAGGCTGTTGATCGGCATGGCAACTCCAATGATAATATCCATGCTGGTAACAGCCTGCTATAATATAGTAGACAGTATATTTGTTGCAAGGATAGTTGATGAAGGCGGAGATGCAGCTTCGGCCGGAACAGCGGCGCTTTCTGCGCTGGGAATGGCCTTTCCTTTTCAGACACTTTTGATAGCATTTGCAACAGGTACCTGTGTAGGCGTTAACGCCATATTGTCAAAGGCCCTGGGTGAAAAAGATAAGGCAACCGCGCAGAAGGCAGCCAATAACGGTGTTTTTCTTTCATTCTGTAATTTCCTGTTATTTCTTTTTATAGGTGTTTTCCTTGCGCCCACGCTGATAGCTTCACAAAAGGGAACGGGACTTACACTTGAATACGGCAGTCAGTATCTGCGCATTGTCTGCATCGGTTCTCTGGGCATATACATGCAGTTTATTTTTGAACGTCTGCTGCAGTCTACAGGCAAGACTTTTTATACCATGATCACGCAGACAACCGGCGCGATCATTAACATCATACTGGATCCCATACTTATCTTCGGTTATTTCGGCTTTCCGCAGATGCGTGTTGCGGGCGCAGCCGTAGCAACGATCGTAGGGCAGACGGTTGCCGGGATCCTGGCTTATATACTTAACAGGAAGTTTAATGAGGATGTTCAGCTTGATTTCAGAGGCTTTAAGCCGGATCTTGCGATAATAAAGAGGATATACAGCGTAGGTTTTCCTTCCATAGTCATGCAGGCAATAGGTTCGATCATGACATATTCAATGAACCGCATATTAAACGGCCTGAATGAAGCGTCTGTTGCGGTATTTACCGTATATTTTAAACTGCAGAGCCTTTTCTTCATGCCTATATTCGGTTTGAACAACGGCATGGTGCCTATATTGGCATACAACTTTGGCGCAAGGAAAAGAAAGCGCATGATGAGTGTTATCAAACTTTCCATGATGTACGCTTTTGGTTTTATGGCTATAGGTTTTGCGCTTTTTGAACTGATACCGGAGCAGCTGCTGCGCATATTTGATACCGGAGACGACAGCCTGATAATATACGGAGTGCCCGCTTTAAGGACCATAGCCTGGCATTATCTCTTTGCATGGTTCTGCATAATAGGCGGTACCACCTTCCAGGCGCTGGGCAACGGCATGTACAGCCTGATAGTATCCGTGGCCAGACAGCTGGTAGTGCTTGTTCCCGCGGCTTACATACTTTCGCTTATAGGCGGCCTTGATCTGATATGGTGGTGTTTCCCGATAGCCGAGCTTATGTCTCTTGCCGTCACTACCTTCTTCCTGATAAGAATATATAAGCAGATCATTGCGCCCATTCCTGCGTAAAGCAGATAACGGATCCTTGTGTTTGACTGATCTCCCGTACAGGCGGGAGATTTTTCATTTCACCACAAAAAACGCGCATTTCACCACTATTTTTGTTTTTGATATTTTAATGACATATAATGGCATCATAGGCAAGTGGGATGGACGGCCACTATCCCGCATAAATATACTAAAGACTTTAAGAAAGGAAAACAGGATGAAACATAAATCTCTGATAATGCTTATTATGGCGTCGACTCTGCTTGGCGGCTGCGTGAGCGTAAGCGAACCGCCCGGGGATCTGCCTGCAGCGGAAAAGGAGGAAGAAAGCTTTGATCCTGAAAGTATCCGCGCGCAGGACGATTTTAACGGTTATGTAAATGCGGCATATCTGTGCGAAGCGGATCTGGATGAGTATAAAGGCAGTTACGGATCCTTTGCCCTGATCAATAAGAAGGTGGACGAAGAGCTGGATGCGATCATAAAAGAGATAGCAGAAGGCGACAGGGCATCTTATAAAGCGGGCAGCAATGAGCAGCTGATCTATGATGCCTATTACCAGCTGTTTGATGCATCCACAGGCGGTGCATTTATGAATGAGGAAGACATAAAAGACATGCTCTCTATGGTGGATGAGATACAAAATGCCGCAAGCATGGACGAATACATTGATATCTGCGGAAAGCTGTATACGCAGTGGGGAGCGGATCCCATCATGGGTGTTGATATCAGTACGGATCTTAAGGATGCGTCATCAGTGAGCATTTCCATAAGACCTTTTTCCGATCCTACCGGACACAGGCTTAAGGAAGTATGTATGGCAGGAGAATACGGACAGGCTGTTGCCTCCGGCTTTAAAAAGGTATTGAACGACACAGGCATGGACGGCGAAGAGAGTAAGCAGCGCAGCGTAGATGATGCCCGACTGGTAATAGATATAGCTACGGCCACCGACATCGAGCTGGTGGAGCTGATATCCAAAGACTGGGGCGAATCCATGAAACTGGCAAAATATAAAACGAAAGAAGAGATAGATGCTTTGTGCCCCAATATAGGAATGGACGGGATACTGCGGAGCATGGGCCTTGGGCAGGTTAAGGCAGAGGGTATCTACCTTTGGGATGAGGGGCAGCTTTCTTTCATTGATTCCGTTCTTACCGATGAATACCTTAAGCAGTGGAAGGATATTGCTGTTTACGATTATATGTGCAGTATCGGCGATTATCTTCCGAAAGAATACGGAGGACGCCCGGTTCTGTTTTCAAATGATAAATATGCCAGAGACGGACTCAAATACGCTTTCGGCAGGGAACTTGGTGAAGAATACGCTAAGCGCTATTATGATGAAAAAGCGGTAGAGGAAGTAAAGCAGATCACGGATGCCATAGTAGATGAATATGTATATATGATCGACGACTGCGAATGGCTCAGCGATAAAGGTAAAAGCGCGATAAAGACGAAGCTTGATAATATGCTTTATTTCATAGGAGCAGATGAGCCACATACGGTCGATCCGAAAGATGCTGCGCTTATAGGACATTCAGTTTTTGATACAAAGCATAAGCTGAATATAAGGGATCATAAAGAAAGGGCTGAAATGCTGAGCAGCAAGGTGGAGCGGAACGGATTTAATAATATGGCTCCGCAGGCTGTAAATGCCTGCTATGCGCCTGATATCAATTCAATAAATATCACATTAGCCATAATGAATGAACCTTTCTACAGTCATGAGCAGAGCTACTGGCAGAATCTGGGCGGGATAGGTGCTGTCGTGGGTCACGAGATCTCCCATGCATTTGACGATCACGGCATGCTCTTTGACATGAACGGAAATTATAATCCGGAATGGATCCCTAAGGAGGACCGCGAGGCTTTTGAAAAAATGGCTGAGCATATTAAGGATTATTATTCGGAAAAAAAGATACTTGATGTACATCCTGTGGACGGAGAACTTACGCTTGGAGAAAACCTGGCAGATATAAGCGGCGTGGATTGCATACTGCGGCTTACACAGAACAACGATCAGAGAAAAGAGCTGTTCGAAAACTATGCAAGGATATGGGCAAGTCTTACACCTAAGGACAGTGTGCTTAGTCAGCTTTATTCGGACGAGCACTCACCGGCGATCATCCGCGTAAATGCAGTGGTGCCGCTCTTTGACCAATTTTATGAGATCTATGATGTCAAAGAAGGCGACGCAATGTATGTCGCTCCGGAAGACAGAGTAACGCGCTGGTAAGGAAGGAGATTATAACAATGAACTTGATCATTAAACACTCATTAAAAAACATATTTTCCAAACCTCTCCGTCTTCTGCTTCTGGTCTTCTGCATCACCTTTGCCTCCTTTGCGGCATTGCTGGCAGTGGATATGAGGAACAATATAGAAGGCCTCATGAAGGGATATATGATGGATATGATCGGAAAGATGGATATCATCATTATGAATGCATCCCCCGAGGCGTTAGAGGAAGTTGAAGATATCGCAGATATCAGGAAGGTCGGTATCAGTCAGGCCGGGCTGTATGAGTATGAGAGAGATACCACCGGATATGAGTATTCATTTGAGAAATATATAGATGTAACAGCCATATCTGATATGAAGGCTGCATACGATATGGCATTTATTACCGAAGAGTTGGAAATTGACGACGGTACTGCCGTGATAAGTAAAGAATATGCCGAGCATTACGGTTATGGGGTGGGAGATACGATCGAACTTGAGACAAGAGATGAAGAGATACTTAAGCTTAAAGTCATTAAGCTTATCGATATTAAAAATATCATCTGGAACGGAGAATATATCATCGTTTCAAACGAAAATCTGAGAAGGATAAGCTGTCTGGCGGATAATGACTATGAAGTATGGCTGATCGATGTAGCAGATGACAGCCGTATCTCTGAGATAGCCGATCATATCAGAAGCAATGATCCCGGCGCTATGCTCGAGGTCATAAGCGAGATGGAGGATAATGGGGATATCGAACAGCTCTATAATCTGTTTTATCTGCTCTTTCTTATCTCATTTCTTCTGGTGATATTCGTAACGATCTCAATAGCAGAGAAGATCGTTAATGAGAGGATGTCGGTGATAGGTACTTTAAGGAGTCTTGGTGTTACACAGGGGAAAACGGCATTTGTGCTGCTGATAGAAAATATACTCTATGCAGTTTTGGGAACAGTTTTGGGAATATGGCTGTATTCTGTCATAAAGCCTGTATTCCTGGAATCGATGCTCACTGTAAGTGCAGATACCGGCAAAGCTATATCGCATTATATAACGCCTACACCTTTCTGGGTATATCTGCTGGTGCTTTTGGGAGCAGTGATCGTAGAGTGCGCATATCCTCTGTATGAGCTGACCAAAGCCGTAAAGATTCCCATAAGGGACATCATCTTTGAGAATAAGGATACGGAATTCAGATATAAATGGAGCAGGCTTTATACAGGCATAGTTCTTGGCGTGGTGGCTGTAGTTGCAGGGCTTCTGGTTAAAAACTTTTTTACGCTGGCAGTATCATTTGCATGCGGAGTAGTAGCCACGGCAGTATTGATCCCCTTTATTATCAGGATCATATCCCGGCTTATAAGCGGGCTTTGCCGTAAGCTTTCGCTTCCCATAGCGCAGCTTGCCGCCGAAAATATGTCCAGGAACAGGATCATCATGGGAACAGCGGTATTGTGTGTTACATCACTTACGCTTTCACTGCTTATCGGCGGAGTGGGGGCATCCATGTTGAGCGATCTTGATTCGGTGAATTACGATTGTGATGTGATCGTTAATATACAAAGAAGCGATGACGATCATACATACCGATATATCAGGTCAGTCGAAGGCGTTGAGGAGACGGATTATGTATATGTGACTCCTGTGGTACAGGGAGCAATAAATGATGAAAAGAGCAGAGAATTTACGATCCTTTCAGATACGGAGCACAGTATAATAACCGAACTGCCTGCAGAGGGATACGGGCTTAAGGATGATGAAATAGTGATAAGCAAAGAACTGGCAAAGCGTTATAAGCTTAATGCGGGGGATGAGATCAGATTTGTATTCAATCCTGACGGTGATTTTCCCACGGAAAGACATTTTACCATAAGGGATACCATGGAGTTGAAGAACAGTTTGTTTAGCGGTATCGCTACGGTAGTCATAAGCAGGGATCTTTATGATCATGCATACGCCGGAAGGCTGGGGGATATACTTATCAGAACCTCCGATCCGGATGCGCTGAAGGATAAGATCGAAAAGAGTTCGGAGACAGAGGCGCTTTCTGTAGAGACCATGGCAGAGCGTGAGGAAGAAAAAAAGAAGAATGCATCCGGACTGACCACTGTCATCAGGCTGATCGTAGCGGGAAGCACGGCTCTTACCCTGATAGGTATAGCGGGTAACCAGTCACTGGGCTTTATAACACGCAAGCGTGAAACAGCTCTGCTTTATTCGGTGGCGCTTCCCAGACATAAATTAAAGAGACTGATCTTTCTGGAAAGTTTCTTTTCCATGGGCATATCCGCAGTTGTTGCGGGACTTGCGGCACCTTTTCTATACCGGGTATTGGCGCATCTGTTTGATGTGATCGGTGACGGGAACATGGACATCATGACAAACGGAGGCATAGGCTTTTCGAACAGCCTGACATATATGGCAGTGATACTTATCGTATATCTGCTGACCACGCTGATACCTGCAGGATACTTACGTAAGATGAATATAGCTGAAGAGCTTAAGTACGAATAAAAAGGAGAGTCATAAAATGGACACGATAATCACGGTAGATAATGTATACAAATCATTCGGTAAAGACGAGCTGGAAGTAAAAGTGCTGCAGGGCGCGGATATGACGGTAGAGAGAGGAGAATTTGTTTCGCTCATGGGGCCCTCCGGCTCCGGCAAATCAACCCTGCTGTATCTGATAGGCGGGTTGGACCGTAACTATAGTGGCGATATAGTGGTATGCGGTGAGAATATCGGAAAGATAAAGGAAAAGAAGCTTTCGCAG
>CADAHD010000037.1 GCA_902787595.1 uncultured Lachnospiraceae bacterium | reverse complement strand
AGCGCCATCACACGTTTAGCTTTCATGTTTTCTATTCCTCCTGTTTTATTATATAAACTTCTATAAAAAAGCACCGTCTGTCATGTATTCTACACCAACAGACGGCGCTCTTCAATTCTATAAAAATGCTTTATTTCTTCTTAGCTGCTATAGCTGCCTGAGCCGCTGCCAGTCTTGCGATGGGCACACGGTAAGGTGAGCATGATACATAGTCAAGACCGATCTTGTGGCAGAACTCGATGGATGAAGGATCGCCGCCGTGCTCACCGCAGATACCGCAGTGGATCTCGGGACGTACGCTCTTGCCCTTCTTGATAGCCATATCCATCAGCTCGCCTACGCCGTCCTGGTCAAGACGTGCAAACGGGTCGTTCTCGAATATCTTTCTCTCGTAATATGCCTGAAGGAACTTGCCTGCATCATCACGTGAGAATCCGTAGGTCATCTGTGTAAGGTCGTTGGTACCGAAGCAGAAGAATTCAGCTTCCTTAGCGATGGTATCAGCGGTAAGTGCAGCACGGGGGATCTCTATCATGGTACCTACTTCGTACTTAAGATCGCTCTTAAGTGCTGCCAGCTCTTCATCAGCTGCCTTTACAACTATATCCTTAACGAACTTAAGCTCCTTAGCATCACCTACAAGAGGGATCATGATCTCGGGAACTACTGTCCAGTCGGGGTGTTTCTTCTTGGTATTAACTGCTGCACGGATAACAGCGATGGTCTGCATCTTTGCGATCTCGGGATAGGTTACATCCAGACGGATACCACGGTGACCCATCATGGGGTTAAACTCTACCAGACCTTCGATACGAGCCTTTATCTGCTGTACGGTCTTGCCCTTTGCCTTTGCAAGTCTTGCAATATCTTCCTCTGTTCTGGGAACAAACTCATGCAGAGGGGGATCCAGGAAACGGATGGTAACAGGGTTGCCTTCCATAGCCTCAAAGAGCTGCTCAAAGTCGCCCTGCTGAAGGGGCTCGATCTTCTGCAGCGCTTCCTCACGCTCTTCAACGGTATCGGAAACGATCATCTCACGGAATGCTTCGATCCTGTCCTCATCAAAGAACATATGCTCTGTACGGCAAAGTCCGATACCTTCTGCTCCCAGCTCACGTGCCTTCTTTGCGTCATGAGGGGTATCTGCATTGGTACGTACCTTAAGGGTACGGTACTTATCTGCCCATGCCATGATACGGCCGAACTCACCTGCGATCTGTGCGTCAACGGTAGGTACAGCGCCGTCATAGATATTTCCTGTAGTACCGTCGAAGGAAATGATGTCGCCTTCGTGATACTCCTTGCCGCCTAAGGTAAACTTCTTATTCTCTTCATCCATGATGATATCGCCGCAGCCGGATACACAGCAGGCACCCATACCACGTGCAACAACTGCTGCATGGCTGGTCATACCGCCACGTACGGTCAGGATACCCTGGGATACCTTCATACCGGTGATATCTTCGGGAGAGGTCTCAAGACGGACCAGAACCACTTTCTCTCCTCTTGCTGCCCACTCTTCTGCATCTGCAGCGGTGAACACGATCTTACCGCATGCAGCGCCGGGAGCTGCGCCCAGAGCCTTACCGATGAGACGCGCGCGAACGATAGCGCTCTGATCAAAGGTAGGATGAAGAAGGGTATCAAGGTTACGGGGATCGATCATAGCAACTGCTTCTTCCTCTGTTCTCATGCCTTCATCAACCAGATCACAAGCTATCTTAAGAGCTGCCTGAGCGGTACGCTTGCCGTTACGTGTCTGCAGCATGTAAAGCTTTCCGTGCTCAACGGTGAACTCCATATCCTGCATATCGCGGTAGTGGCTCTCAAGCTTCTGGCATACATCCTTGAACTGGCCAAATGCCTCGGGGAATTTCTCCTCCATCTCGGCTATCTTCATAGGTGTACGAACCTTCACCCTGTGCATTGGTAAGGAACTCACCAAAGAGGCCTTTCTCGCCGTTTGCGGGGTTACGTGTGAAGGCAACGCCGGTACCGCAGTCATCACCCATGTTACCGAATGCCATTGACTGTACGTTTACAGCGGTTCCCCATGAATAAGGGATATCGTTGTCTCTTCTGTATACATTTGCACGGGGATTATCCCAGCTGCGGAACACTGCCTTTATAGCGCCTACCAGCTGTACCTGGGGATCGGTAGGGAAATCCTCTCCGATCTTATTCTTGTACTCAGCCTTGAACTGATTAGCCAGCTCCTTAAGATCATTGGCATCGAGCTCAACGTCCTGCTTAACGCCCTTGCGGCTCTTCATCTTATCGATGAGCTGCTCGAAGTACTTCTTGCCTACCTCCATAACGACATCCGAATACATCTGGATGAAACGGCGGTAGCAGTCCCATGCCCAACGGGGATTCTGTGATTTCTCTGCCAGTACGGCTACCACATCCTCATTAAGACCAAGGTTAAGTATTGTATCCATCATACCGGGCATAGATGCTCTTGCTCCGGAACGAACGGAAACCAGAAGGGGATTCTCCTTGTCTCCGAATTTCTTTCCTGTTATCTCCTGCAGCTTCTCTACATACTCATTTACCTGAGCCATAATCTCGTCATTGATCTGACGTCCATCTTCATAATACTGTGTGCACGCCTCTGTTGTGATAGTAAAACCCTGAGGCACCGGAAGACCCAGATTGGTCATCTCTGCAAGGTTTGCGCCCTTACCGCCTAAAAGCTCGCGCATGTCTGCCTTGCCTTCTTCAAACAGATAAACCCATTTTTTTGCCATGTTTTCTTCTCCTTCTTTTATGTTATATTATTTGGTTAACATTTTTTATATATAACCACAGGCTATACTATCGCGTCCCTCTTGGTTATGTAAGTTGCTATATTAACGGCGTGATCTGCCACACGCTCAAGCGCTGCAGCCACATCCGAGAATATCATGCCGGCGTCGGGCGTACATTCACCTCTGGTGAGGCGGTCGATATGATTCTGCTGGAGCTCACGCTCCTTGTCATCAACTTTGTTTTCCATGCCGTTCATCTCTTTGACCAGCTCAGCCCCGTTGCTTCCCAGTATCGCCTTTAAGGAGCGTTCCAAAAGAGCGTTTACCAGCTCCATCATCTGCGTAAGCTCCTTTATGGCAACGGGCGAGAAATCCACTCCGGTTTCTTTACGTCTGGTAGCCATATTCGCGATATTATCGGCATGATCTCCGATGCGCTCGATATCATTGGCCACATGGAACAGGGCTCCCAGCCCCTGCAGATCCTCTATAGGCAGGGTTGACTGGTTTATCTTGATGAAATAAGAGGTGATGGAATGATTAAGGAAGTCGATGTTCTTTTCCATCTCATGCACGGATTCTATTTCTTCCTGATCCAGGGTGATAAGCGCGTTCATGGCGCGGTTTAAGTTGTCATTTGCAAGCGAAGCCATGCGCTCTAACTCCTTCATTCCGTCTACAACTGCGGTCGAAGGATTGAACAGAACCTTTTCGCCGATGTACTTAAGCTGGAAGGTATCCAGATAGCCGACCTTCTGATCCTTTCCGGGAACTACCAGATAGGTAAGCTTTACTATCAGATCCGAGAACGGGAACAGTACGATAACCTGTACTACCTTTATTATCGTGTGCGCGTTTGCCACAAAACGTCCGTCATCTGCGGATATCGAATGAAGGAATTCGGATACCGGATCCATCGCGATAAGGAATACCAGAAACATTACTACAGTTCCTATAACATTAAAAAGCAGGTGTATCAGGGCCGCACGCTTCGCGTCCTTCTTACCTGCCATGGAAGCCAGTAGCGCTGTGGTACAAGCGCCTATATTACATCCCAGTATTATGAAAAGACAGATGTTAACATCTTTAAAGAGTCCCTGCTGCGCCATGAGCAGAGTAAGCGAAACGGTTACGGAAGAACTCTGTACCACTGCCGTGATGGCCAGTCCCGTAAGCACTGCAAGCAAAGGATTTGTCAGACTCGCCAGGGCATTGACTATTTCCTTTGATTCCTTTATGGATGCCATGCCTGATGACATGGTAGATATACCAAGGAAAAGCACACCGAAACCTGCCACAACATCCGCAAGTTTCTGAGCTGTCTGATTTTTGCTGATCATGCCGGTGATCACACCGACCAGTAATATAAGAGGGGCGTATTCCGAAAGATTGAAGGAAACCAGCTGGCTGGTAATGGTGGTACCGATGTTGGCGCCGAAGATAACTCCCGCTGCCTGATAAAGACTCATGAGCCCGGAGTTTACGAAGCTGACGACCAGCGTGGTACAGGCTGATGAGGATTGCATTATAGCTGTGAAAAAAATACCAACCAACAGCCCCTTAAAGCGGTTGGTTGTAAACATTTCCAATATGCCTCTGAGCTTGGCGCCGGCTGCTTTCTCGATGCCTTCGCTCATTATTGTCATTCCCAGCAGGAAGAGTCCAAGACCGCCTGCCAAAGTTAATATTTCTTTTAGTCCCATAAAAGACCTCTCCACAAATGTTGCATGCTATATAATATTAGCAGACTGGCAGGCTGTCTGCAAGTAGCAAAAGATACAGTATAGGATTGAAAAAAAGTTGCTGACATATTAGAATTGAACAATAGCGACATGGAAAGCCTCATGTAAAAAGCTATAATATTAACATTGGAGGGTACTGACTTGAACAAGAATCAGCAAATACAGGATGAACAGCATTATCGAAACCAGGAAGAACATAACAAGGAAATGGCGGTTACCGAGAAGGCACAGCTCAAATACCAGAAGCTGGCTTTTATAATGTCGGCGATGAGCGCTTTATTCACGCTGGCCATGCTCATAGTAGTGATATGTCTGGCAAACTATGTAGCTCCCAAAATAGACACGATATACAGCCGTTCAGTTACATCTCTCAAGAATATGGAAACCATCACCAAAGAATTAAATGAGGCGCATCTGGGCGAAACCGTAAAAAACATCAATAACCTTACATTAAATGCTACCGGCGATCTTTCCAAAGCCATGGATAAGCTCAATTCCATCGATCTTGACACTTTAAACGACTCTATACAGGATCTGCATAATATCATTGAGCCTCTGGCAAAGATGTTTAATATACTGCATTAAAAAAGATCCTCCCTTCCCCCGCACTACTGTTTATGTCGGGGCTAATCGTGAAGGATCTTATCCATATCCTCATTGAGCTGGGCTTTCAGGGCGTCCAGTCCATCAAAGCACTTTTCCGCTCTTATGAATCTTTTCAGGCCTACGGTGATCTCCTCTCCGTAGGCTTCTTCATCGAAGTCAAAGAGATGAGTTTCCAGGTTGACCCTGCTGTCTTCTTTAACAGTAGGTTTGACGCCTATATTAGACATCCCCCTGTAAACGCGGCCTTTCAGGATAACCCTGCTTTCATACACACCGCGTGGCGGCAGCACTTTATCCTCATCCGGAGTGATGTTCAATGTCGGAAAGCCTATGCTGTGGCCTATCCTGGCTCCGCGTTCCACCGTGCTGCTGAAACTGTAGGTCCGACCCAGGCAGGCTGCAGCGTCTTCCATAAGCCCGCCCTCTATCATCTCACGTATGCGGCTCGAGCTTATGGTACTTCCCTGATAATGCATCTTATCCACCTGTACGGTCTCGTAACCCAGTTCATGGCGGCAGGCATTCAGCAGGGCAAAATTGCCCTTTCCTCCTGCGCCGAAGGACAGATCCGCGCCTGCCGCGATCAGCCCCGCCTTTAACCTTTTTGAAAGGAACTCCGTAATGAATTCCGCAGGGTCTATCGCTGCCGTATTCTTATCCAGAGGATACTCAACAAGTATCCCTATCCCCAGCTCTTCAAAGATCCGCCTTTTCTCATCCCGCGTACTTATCAGCCCCGTCCTGCTTCCAAAGAGCTTCTCCGGTGAGGGTTCAAAGGTAAAAACGCAGGGCGTAAGTCCGTCCGCCCGCGCCCTGAGTATATACTCCAGGAGCCTGCGGTGGCCTTTATGCACCCCGTCAAATTTACCTATTGCCAAAGCCGTGGGAACTTCAACATAAATTGTATCCAGCGTATTCAGTATTTCCATTTTTACAATTCGTATATCGTCTCTGCCCTTAACTGCCCCTTAAGCGCATCGTATCTGTATACAGCGCAGAATTTCTCGCAGTCGTCATAAACCCTGAGCAGCTGTCCGTCTTCACAGCGCGCCGCATATTTAAGCGGCAGCGGATTACCGTTGCGCAAAAGCTTCATATCTTCGGTTAAAACAAAAACCGCGGGACACTCCGCATAGAAATGCTCCACCAGCACAATATGACTGTCTATCTCACCGGCTTTTACCAATGCTTCCGTTTCGGATAGCTTGAGCGCATCCTCCAGGGTGAATTCACCGCTCCTTGAACGTATAAGCTTTTCCATAGCCGCGCCGCACTTAAGCTTCTCTCCTATATCGCGGCATAAGGATCTGATATATGTTCCTTTGCTGCACTCCACCCTGAACACCGCGGTGGGCATGCTGACTTCCATCAGCTCCATATCAAATATCTCAACTCTTCTGGCAGGGCGCTCTACCACCACGCCTTCACGCGCCAGTTCATAAAGCCGCCTTCCGTTCTGCTTAAGCGCCGAATACATGGGAGGCACCTGATCATAAACGCCCTTAAAGGATTGCAGCGCTTTTATAAAATCTTCTTTGCTGCAGCTCACTTCATTTTCGCTCAGCACCTCTCCCGTCATATCCTCGGTATCCGTTGTGACGCCCAGCCGTATCGTGCAGATATATTCCTTTCGTTTATCGGTAAGACGCTCCACAAGTTTGGTCGCATAACCCAAACATACCGGAAGCACGCCCTCAGCTTCAGGGTCCAGCGTTCCGGTATGTCCTATCTTCTTCTGATGAAGTATGCCTCTGAGTTTTGCCACAACATCCGCAGAGGTATACCCCTTTTCTTTGTATATGTTTATAACTCCGTTTATCAATTCTTTGATACCCCGCAGGATCACATACCCAGCTGCCTGCCGACTTCTTTTACCAGTCCGGCCACAAAATCCTCCAGCGTGCCGTTATATTCACATCCGGCTGCCCGTTTGTGTCCGCCGCCGCCAAAGGCCTCACCGACAGTTGCAACATTCATGTTGTCTGTGGTAGAACGAAGGCTGGCCTTCCACTGCCCCGGTTTCTTTTCGTAAATATATATCGCGCACCAGATCCCCCGGGTGAGGTTAAGCCTTTCAACTATCCCGCCGGTATCGTCACGCGTAGCTCCCACCTCGCGCATGCACTTAAAACTTGTATATCCTATGATCAGCTTTTCATCAAAATAGAACTTCTGATCGATAAGCGCATGAGCCAGAAGCATATTGGTCTCCTTGGGCTTTGAAAAGAAAGTCGCATCCAGCATGGCAGAAAAGTCAAAATCATATTCCAACAGCTCTGCCGCTATCCTTAAAGTTTCCGGAGTGGTATTAGAATAATGGAAAACGCCTGTATCATGGGTTATAGCCATATATAAAAGCTCGGCTATCTGATCATCCATGTATTCCTTTTCAATAAGCCCGTAGATTATCTGTCCGCATGCAGCAGCCTCCGGTCTGACCAGATTGAGCTGCCCCGTGCCGTCTATATTGCTGATATGATGATCGATGTTGATCGTAAGCTTTGCTTCTTTGAAATACTTTTGTGAATCTCCGGTCCGGCCCGCATTGGTATCACATACTATAAAAACATCAAACGCATCCCTTTCAGGGAAATCGCTGATTATCTGATCCCTAAGGGGAATGCCTTCCATAAGCTTCTCCGGTTCTTCCAGAAAAAGCTCAACCTTAACGCCGGGCAGTCTTTTCCTCAGATATTGCATAAGAGCCAGGCAGGAACCTATGCAGTCCCCGTCCGGCTTTATATGTCCCGTAATACCTATAGTCTTAGCATCTTTTACCGCAGAATAAAGATCAAATGCCATCAGTTTTCCTGATCTCCTTCTCCTCTGGCTGCCCTGGCAGCGTTATCAGCCTTGCTGACCTCGTCGATCAACTGTGACATCCTGTTTCCATATTCAATGGAATTATCCGGAAGAAAGATCAGTTCCGGAGTATTTCTGAGATTCAGCTCATGAGCCAGTTCTCTTCTTAAATATCCTTCCGCGCTCTTCAATCCCTGCAGTCCGGCTTCCATAGCTCCTTCTGAATCATCAGTAAGCATGGACACCCAAACCTTGCAGGTTTTAAGATCCGGCGCCACTTCAACATCCGTAACGGATGTAAACTCCGGCACCCTCGGATCCTTAAGCCCGCTTCTTATAGCCTCGGCAAGCACCTTCTGCACTTCCGAATTTATTCTTGTATTTTTAACACTTCCCTTACGCATCTTATGTTCTGGGAACCTCCACCATTATATATGCCTCGACCTGATCCAGTTCCTGCATCTGGTCGAATCCGTCAAATACCAGACCGCATTCAAAGCCTGCCTTGACTTCCTTAACATCATCTTTGAATCTCTTGAGCGATGCAAGAGCGCCTTCATAGATCTGCTCACCCTCACGGCTTATGCGGATCTTGCAGTCTCTCTGGAATACACCGTCAAGCACGAAGGAACCTGCGATATTACCGACTGCCGAAGCCTTGAATATCTGACGCACTTCCGCATGTCCGATGATCTTCTCTTCGAATACGGGATCCAGCATGCCCTTCATGGCTGCTTCTATATCCTCAATAGCCTGATAGATAACCTTGTACAGACGGACATCAACACCCTCACGCTCTGCTGTCTGCTTTGCAACGGCATCGGGACGTACATTGAAGCCTATGATTATCGCGTTTGATGCGCTTGCCAGCACAACATCGGATTCGTTGATCGCGCCAACGCCGCCGTGGATCGCCTTGACCACAACTTCGTCATTCGAAAGCTTGAGCAGTGACTGCTTAACGGCTTCCACGCTGCCCTGTACATCAGCCTTGATGATCAGGTTCAGTTCCTTCAGATTACCTTCCTGTATCTTGCTGAATACATCCTCAAGGCTCATCTTCGCCTTGGTATCCTCAAGCAGCTTCTCCTTGTTCTGTGCTATGAAGGTATCTGCAAAATTCTTTGCTTCCTTATCGTTAGGATGGCAGATGAATATCTCACCTGCATTAGGCACATCATTAAGACCAAGGATCTCAACCGGAGTAGAAGGCCCTGCTTCCTTAACCCTTCTGCCCTTATCATCAACCATTGCACGGACTTTACCGTGGGATGCTCCTGCAGAGATAAAGTCTCCGACATGCAGCGTACCCTTCTGTACCAGTACCGTTGCAACAGGGCCGCGACCTTTATCCAGCTCGGCCTCGATCACCAGACCTCTTGCCTGTCTCTTTGGATTAGCCTTAAGCTCGAGCACATCTGCGGTAAGCAGTATCATCTCCAGCAGATTATCTATGCCTTCACCCGTCTTTGCGGATACAGGCGCAAATATAGTGCTGCCGCCCCAGTCTTCGGAAACCAGTTCATATTCGGTAAGCTCCTGCTTAACCCTGTCAACATTGGCTCCGGGTTTATCTATCTTGTTGACGGCAACGATTATCTCTATGCCTGCCGCCTTTGCATGGTTGATAGCCTCCACAGTCTGGGGCATAACGCCGTCGTCTGCTGCAACTACCAGTATTGCTATATCTGTTGAATTAGCGCCACGCATACGCATGGATGTAAATGCTTCATGTCCGGGAGTATCCAGGAAGGTAATGGACCTGCCGTCGATGGATACCGTATATGCGCCGATGTGCTGTGTAATGCCGCCGGCTTCCTTATCGGTCACATGCGTCTTACGTATTGCATCCAGAAGCGAAGTCTTACCATGATCGACATGACCCATAACGCAGATAACGGGAGGTCTGGGAACCAGCTTGCTCTCTTCCTCTTCATCCTCCTTAAGGAGTTCGGCGATAACGTCTACCTTCTCCTCACGCTCGCACATGATCTCATAATCGATAGCGATCTCTTCGGCCTTCTCAAAGCTTATCTCCTGGTTGACCGTCACCATCTCACCCTGCATAAAGAGTTTCTTGACGATCTCCGAAGGCTGTATGCGCATTTTCTCTGCCAGCTCTTTTACGGTTATGGAATCGGGAAGGGTGATAACCTTGATATCGTCTTCCTGCACTTCCTGTTTCTTGGCTACAGGCTTCTGGAAAGAACCTGCGCGGTTATTCCTGCCCTTGCCCAGATTATCTTCATAGATCGAGCTGTTCTTCTTCTGCTCGCGGTCACGGTCTTTATCGCTGTGACGTCCTCTTCTGTTATCATTCTTGGTCTCCGGAGCGGGAGCAGGCGCTGTAAAGCCTCCTCTTCCACCCTGACCGGGTCTGCCGCCCTGACCGCCCTGGAAAGGTCTGCCACCCTGGCCACCCTGGCCGGGTCTTCCGCCCTGACCGCCCTGGAAAGGTCTGCCGCCCTGGCCTCCCTGACCGGGTCTGCCACCCTGGAAGCGCTCGCCCTGTGCAGGCCTGTCATTTCTGTAAGGTCTGTCACCTGAAGGCGCGGGTCTGTCGTTTCTGTAAGGTCTGTCACCCGAAGGCGCAGGTCTCTGTCCCTGCCCCTGAAAATTCCTGTTATCGGCGGGTCTGTTATTCTCTGCAGGCGCGGGTCTTCTGTTTTCCGTATTATTGCCTGCGGGATTTGATGCGGGAGCCGCTGCAGCTGCAGCCGCCTCTTTGGCTTTTTCTTCCTGCATTCTGCGCTGGGCTGCCTCTGCTTCAAGGCGTTTCTGCTCCTGTGCTTCTCTTACGCGCTCTTCTTCCATCCTCTTATTGGAAATGGCCCCGGCGCGGTCTATCATATTTTCACGCGGTCTGATAGGCCCTCTGTTAAAATTACCGCCCTGCGCCGGATAAGCGCCTCTGTTATTATTGCCGTTGCCCTGATTGGGACGGCTCTGCTGCGGGGCATTACCGCCCACGATTATTATCTTTTTCTTCTTAGGCTGTCCGTTATGAGGATCACCGCTCCTTTGAGGCATGCGTCTGTCGCCTTCGGGTCTTGCGGGAGCTGCATTCTTTTGCTGTCTGTCTGCCGAATCTGCGTTTTTTGCAGCAGCAGGATTCTGCTCCTTCTTTTCGGGAAGCGGCTCCTTTTTTTCGGGCGCCATTTCCTTTTTCTCAGAAACAGGCTCTGCTTTGCGCTCTTCGTTCTTCTGTGCTTTGGTATCGGGAGTAGGCTCTTTATCTGCTGCGCTGCCGGAACGTACGAAACCCAGGGCCTTAAGCTCTGCAACTATAGCCCCTTCCAGCTCTCCGGGAAAAGTACTGGATGCGGTCTTTCCTTCCGCTCCATGCTTCTCCAGAAGCTCTATGATCAGATTGTTCTTGGGCGAACTGCCGTCCGCTCCCGTAAATTCCTTTGAAAAATTACTGATCCTTGCCATTCTTCGCACTACCTCCCTTTACATCTCCCTTAAGGAGAGTCTTTAACTTTCCGGCAAAACCTTCGTCCTCTACCGCTATCACACTCCGGAATTCCTTACCCAGAGCATGTCCCAGGTCTTCCTTAACGGAATATTCCATGCACTCAACCTCATAGTAACTGCACATATCCCTTATACTCTTCTTCGAAGCTGCGGAAGTATCCGCGGCAATAAGCACCAGCCACGCTTTTCCTCCCTTTACGCTTCCTTCAACGGTAAAATTACCGCTTTTTATCTTTCCTGCCCTCTGGGCCAGTCCCAAAAGGGATAATACTTTATCCTGATTCAATCCCCGACGCAACGCTCCTTTAGCTCTTTATAAATCTCTGCCGGAACCGCGGCTTTTAAGGATCTGCCTATGCTGTCCTTTTTTTCTGCCTTATTTATGCACTCTGCATTCCGGCAGATATAAGCTCCCCTGCCGTTCATCTTCCCCTTATCGTCTATGGCTATATCGCCTTCGGGGGAGCGCACTATCCTTATCATGTCCTTACCCGGCATATTCAGCCCGCATCCGCAGCATCTGCGTTCGGGTATCCGCTTTGTTTTAACAGGCAATTATTTATTCCTCTCCTTCACCGGATGTGCCGTCTTCTGCGGTATATTCACCGTCTCCGGCATATCCTTCGGCGTAATCGCCCTCAGCATAACCTTCTTCGTAACCTTCCTCATCATAGCCGTCATCGTAGTAATCCTCTACACGGAATCCTACCGCATCAACAGCCTGGCTCTCAGATTTGATATCGATCTTATAGCCGGTGAGTTTTGCCGCCAGTCTTGCATTCTGTCCGGATTTACCGATCGCAAGCGAAAGCTGGTTATCGGGAACAACTACATTTGCGCTCTTCTCATCGGGATCCGCAAATACATTGACGATCTTTGCGGGTGATAAGGAGTTCTGGATAAGCTCGCCGGGGTTGTCGCTCCAGTTGATTATATCGATCTTCTCTCCGTAGAGCTCGTTTACTATCGCGTTTACACGGCTGCCGTTAACGCCTACGCATGCTCCCACGGGATCAACATTGGGGTTATGGGACATGACAGCCATCTTGGTACGGCTGCCCGCTTCGCGCGCGATGTTCATTATCTCAACGGTGCCGTCCTTTATCTCGGTCACTTCCTCTTCAAAGAGCCTGCGAACCAGCTCGGGATGTGAACGTGACACAGTGATCTTTGCTCCCTTGGGAGTACTGGTCACTTCGATAACATATACCTTTATGCGTGAGCCCTGCTTGATGCGCTCTCCGGGCACACATTCCTGATCGGGAAGCAGAGCATCGGTCTTACCCAGATTGATGGAATAGCCTCTGCCCACTCTGCGCTGTACAACGCCTGTGATTATATCATGACGCTTCTCTGAGAACTGTTTGTAGATAACATTGCGTTCCTCTTCACGAAGCTTCTGGGTGATCACATTCTTTGCATTCTGGGTGGCGATGCGCCCGAATTCCTTCGAATTGATCTCAACCTCAACAAAGCCGCCGGGCTGCACTTCGGGATCGATAAGCTTTGCTTCGTCCCAGCTTATCTCAATAGCCGGGTCCATTACATCATCAGCAAGCTCTATCACTTCCTTTGTGGCTATCACGTGGAATGCGCAGGTTTTTTCATCGATATCCACTCTGATATTATCAGCCGATTTGAAATGATTCTTGCAGGCCGTTACCAATGAATCACTGATCGCCTTAAAGATCGATTCCTTACTGATCTCTTTCTCCCGCTCCAGTGTCTCCAATGCGTCCATCAGATCCGAATTCATCTCTTTACCCTCCATATGCCGTCCTTGCGGCTGTGATTATATATTTACGGAAGCAGCTGCCTCCGCTTGTGTACCTGTTGTTATCTCTGTCCCAATAAATAAGCTGTCTTTTTACCGGAGAACCCCGGCTTTTTATATATCCAGCTTTAACCTGACTATTGCCAGCGCGCTGCGTTCAAAACTTATGTCTTCGCCGCCGACGGTCACGGTCACGCTGTCTTTGTCAAAAGCTTTTAAAACACCTTCGAACTCCTTGCATCCATCTTTTGCTTCAAAAAGCTTAAGTTCCACCTCTTCGCCCAGGCTGTTTTCAAAATGCCTGTCTTTTTTGAGCTGTCTGCCCAGGCCCGGGCTGGATACTTCCAATATATAAGCATCGCTTATGATATCCGCCTCATCAAGCTTATCCGAAAACGCGCGGCTCACATTCTCACAGTCCTGTATATTGACTCCGCCGTCCTTATCGATATAGGCGCGCAGATACATATCGCTGCCTTCCTTAACGTACTCAACATCATAGATCCTAACGTTAAATGCCTCAGCTATGGGCTTTAACAACTCTTCAGCTCTGCTCTCGGTATCTTTTCTGCCGGCCATCAAAATGCCCCCTTAAATACATAAGAGCAGGCACACGACCTACTCTTACAATAGCAACATAACAGAGTTTACCACCATTATTCTTAAAATGCAAGGATTTTTTATGTATACCGCGTACTTCCGCCTTCAGACTCTGCTTTGGTGCCTTGCTTTTTATCCGCTGCGTCTTTTCCGGATTATATATGAAACCTTGCGTTTATACATATTTTGCCTTATAATATCAGCGTTGTAAACAATTAACCAAATGGAGGTAAAGTATGAGCAATATCCCTTACAAGATCTATCTTGAAGAAA